>JBDTWU010000291.1:0-10022 GCA_040006535.1 bacterium
CGGAGTGGGAATGATAGGAATTCTGGATTATGATGTTGTAGAAAAATCAAATCTGCACCGACAAATATTTTATAAAGAATCACAGATCGGGCAGTCAAAGGCAGAGACAATATCACTCAATCTCAAAGAATTAAATTCAGAAATAATTTATAATATACATAACTGCTTTCTCAACACGAAAAACGGTTTTGATATAATTAAAAACTATGATATTATAGTTGATGCTACTGATAATTTTAAAGCAAGATATCTGATAAACGATATTTGTGTGATACTGAATAAGCCTTTCGTCACAGGAGCAGTCAATAAATTTGAAGCTCAGATAGCAGTTTTAAATTACAATGACGGTCCTACATACAGATGTATTTTTCCGGAATTACCTTCGGGAAAGTCTGTAATGAATTGTGAAGAAAGTGGAGTGATAGGCTCTCTGTGCGGGATAGCCGGAAGCATTCAGGCGACTGAAGTATTAAAAATGATCCTTGGCGCCGGCAACATTCTTTCAGGGGAAATTCTTATTATCAATTCCCTGAACATGGAATTTAAAAAAATAAAAATAAACAGATGTGAGAGATCAATAGAGCAGTCATATAAGCTCAAAGCAAAATTATTAAAATTGGAACATTGAACATTGAACATTGAACATTGAACATTGAATATTATAAATAAATATTTCATAAAAGGAAAAATAGATCCGGAATTAATAGCATCTGAAATAGCAAAGCATAAAAGCAAAACCGGAATTGGGGCGCACTGCATTTTTCTTGGGCAAGTGAGAGCTGATGAGATAGAAGGAAAAAAAGTATCGGGAATAATTTATACTTCATATTCCGAAATGGCTGAAAAGGAGATCACCTCGATAAGAGAAGAAATTCTTGGTAAATATGATTTGAAATGTCTGCATATTTATCACAGCCTCGGAGAAGTTAATACGGGAGAAATCTCATTTTTTGTTTTTGGTTCAATGTCCCACAGAAAAAATTTATATCAGGCAATTGAAGAGACCGTCGACCTTGTAAAAACAAAAGTACCGATCTGGAAGAAACAGTTAACAATTAACAATTAAAGTAAGTTTTTGCTCAACACTCAACACCCAACACTCAATACTTAATATGATTGACATTACCCATAAAATAGACACATTACGCAAAGCAACTGCTAAAGCTGAATTATTGGTAAGCAGTAAAAGTATATTTGCAATCAGAAATAAAAAGGTGCCGAAGGGCGATGTGTTTACCTCTGCAAGAATTGCAGGATTGTTTGCAGTAAAAAATACAAGCAATGTCCTTCCACATTGTCATCCTATGCCCGTTGAATATACAGACTTTGAATTTAATATAAAAAAAAATAATCTCATTGAAATAATTATTGAAGTTAAGACGATCTACAAGACCGGTTGCGAGATGGAAGCGCTTCATGGAGCTTCGGTTGCAGCTCTTACGATCTATGATATGCTTAAGCCTATTGATAAAGATATTGAGATCAGAAATATAATTCTGCTGAATAAATCCGGTGGCAAGTCGGATCTGAGATCTTATTATGATTCAAATATTAATGCTTCTGTTCTTGTTATATCGGATTCCGTTTATGCAAAAAAAAGTAAGGATGAGTCAGGAAAATTTATAAAAGAAAAGCTGAGAGCATTCAAAATAGATGTTAAGTCTCTCGAAACAATACCTGATGAATCTGAAGCTGTTCAAAAAAATATAAAGAGCCAGGTCAGGAAAAATATTGATCTTATAATTACTACAGGCGGAACAGGTTTTTCAAAACGGGATATTACTTCAAATGCTGTTAAGCCGTTGCTTGATGATGAGATAGAAGGAGTAATGGAATTTGCAAGAGGATACGGACAAAAGAGAATGCCGTATGCAATGCTTTCCGGAGGAGTTGCAGGATTTACAGGTGATACTTTAATACTGACTTTTCCGGGCTCATTGAATGCCGTCAGAGAATATATGGATTCATTATTCCCCTATGTGCTTCATTTGTTTAAGGTCAGAAAGGGATTTAAGCATTAAGTCTAACTTACGGTCTTCTTCTTACAGTTGCTTCTATCAATCCGAAAGGTTCATCAGTAGGAATAAAAATTTCATTATTGTTTTCCATATCAAACTGTCCGAGATTGAAAAGCAGATAATGCTTGTTAGGCATTGTTATAGATATTTCCCTGACATCCTTAATTGTTTCAATAACATTCTTTCCTATTTCATACAGTGTGTGCTGCACAGATAAGCTGTGATGCTGTGCGAAGGTCTTCAGAATAATATTCCGTACCATATTGCAGACCGAAAAATAATTAATATTGTCATTCGTGTAGTGCCAGACTGCTTCTATACTTGTGGAAAAAACCCTGTCATTTGTTTCTTTTAAAGTTGTGAACTTATCTTTTACATAATTTTCAAAACCCGAGCCCGTTGTTTTCAGAACGAGCAGATCTTTAATTCCCGATTGAACTGAAACATTGTTACCCGTTAAAATAATCTTTGCTGTTCGCTTTTCATTGCCGGCACTCACAAAGGAATGCTCATGCGGTTTCATATTGGAAGACATTTCATCAATCAGTATCCTGTTCCACAATTTTTCTTCAATTTCTATTTCTGTTTTCGAAGCTTGTTTATTATTTTCAAAAAAATATTTTGCGAGATATGATCCGAATTCTTCTATTGTATTTACTGGATGATCTTTAGCAAGTGCATAAACTGTGTTTTTCATAGTGTCTGTCTGCAAAACTTTCTTGTTGTCACCTTCTGTATGGACCTTTTCAAAGTCACCTTCGAGCTGCACACTCACGGTCATTTCTTTTATTTCATGAATAACATTGTCCCGTTTTACTTTAAGTACGCGAATGCCGGACTTTCCGTATCTGTTGTGAGAAATGAAAGCAGTCATCGATTAAATTTTAAGATAACAGTGATGAAGAATCATAGTATTGTAAATTATTTCCAGTAAATTTTGGAGCTCAAGATGTTAATTATAAATGTTTTTTGTAAAGCGATGGAGATTACCTTTTCAAAGTAATTATTTCTTTATTAAAATATTTTCCATACCAGCCGCTGCTGAGCACATTTGGATCACTTGTAATATCTTTAATAAACAAGGTTCGGGGAATATTTTTTAAGCTGTCAACCTCGCAGCTGTCTGAACTGCATTGTCTTATTTGTTCATATCTATCCTGCATCTGAGAATTTAACCCGGATGCAGATCCTCCAAGCAAGTCATAGTAAGCAGTTTTAATACTGTTTTCCTTAATTAAAAAATAAGATAATACAACGAATGAAAATATATATACATATTTTATATGCCTTTCTAAATTCAGATTATATCTCCGGCTGACAAAATTATATAGAATAAATACATTGTAAAACCAACCGGCAAGAAATAACAGATAAATAAAATTTAATGTTCTGTCAAAGACTTGCGCCGAACTCCAAAGGGGAATAAAGGTACTTATGTAAAGAAAACCAAGCCAGATTAACATTGACCAGACGGGATTAAACAGAATTGGTTTTGTAATGTTTTTATTCTTTTTTATTATTCCCGAAAAAACCGGGATCAGGAATAATGTACAGGGTATGAGCGGAGAGTTAAAAACCCATGAAAATATTTTTTGTATTAAAAAGGTGAAAGTATAACTAAACGCAAAAATTAAATTTCTGTTTCCCGGAAATTGCGACGACCTTATTCTGTTCCCGGGAGAGATTGCCAGCAGATAAAGGGATACTCCTGCAATTAAAACAAATACTATAAGGGTCCATTTAAGTTTTTTTTCAGCAAGAAAATCGGATATCAACCATATAATGATGAAAATAAAAAAGAGAGGTGATAAAATCTCATTTGATCCTCCGATTGCAAAAATCAAAACACACGAGATAAGTGTATAAAAAATTGTTAAGTATAATTTTTTTGATTTATGTAAAAGTACAGAGAACAAAAAGAAAAATGGAATTAAGATCACACCGGTGTTATAGGCCGTAATTCCGGTATACCAGTAAAGCCCTTCGGAAATTATCGGCATTGCATATAAATACAAGAAGAATATTATCAGGGAGATCAAAGCAATTTCCCTGAATGTCAATTGATCTTTTGATAATAATTTAGCTGAAAGGAATATCGCGTAAATCAATAAAACCATTAACAAAAAACAAACTATTTTATAGCCAGGAAATGAATTATATGCAAGTGGGTTTAAATATAATAAAATAATCTGAAAGTATCTGCCGGTTGCATTCTTGTACTGAATGCGCATGTCCTCCCAAAGGGTCCAGTGCTTTGCTTCATATGCGAAATAAAAATCCTCCGGTGTAGGGTTAAGATATAAATATAATAACAAAAAAGGGAGAATTAGTAAAAGAAGCAGGGCGATAAGAAATTTTTCAGAGTATACCTGAATCTGTTTATTCTGCAATTTTAAATTAATTTGCCTTTGAGAGTAAAAAAGAATATCAAAATATTCTAAAAAAAAGACAATAACAAAAAGTTACCCTTGCTCAAATTAGTTCAAATTCAGTTCAGTGCTGTCCAAAATATTTTTATAAATTATTTTTAACTCCAATTACGAATTGAAACAGCAAATGTATTAAGATTTAAAACAACCCGCCTGCTATACTTACCAAGCTTTAGACTTGGGAAATATTCAAATGGTTTGATATTCATTCCCTTAGAAATTATTTTGCCTTATGAAATTTGCTTTAAAAAGTAAAAATATATTGACTCCTGAAGGGATGAAGGAGGGAATAATAATAGTTGAAAATGGAATTATCGAAAATTTAAAAAATTATTCCGATACAGTTGATTACAGTGTATCCGATTATGGAAAGCTGGTAATAATGCCCGGTCTTACGGATACACATGTTCATATTAACGAACCCGGAAGAACGGATTGGGAAGGATTTGAAACTGCAACTAAAGCGGCTGCAGCCGGAGGAATTACAATGCTTGTGGATATGCCGCTGAATAGTTCACCTGTAACTACAGACGTGTCAGCATTAAAAAAAAAATTTAAAGCAGCAAAAGATAAGCTGTATGTTGACTGTGGATTTTACGGTGGTGTAATCCCGGGAAATCAGAGTGAACTTAAAGGATTGATTCAGAGTGGTGTGCTTGGACTGAAAGCGTTCATGATCGATTCAGGGATAGATGATTTTCCAAATGTCAATGAAGTTGAGCTCAGGAAAGCAATATCAGAAATCAGAAATGTTCAAAATGTCCCTCTGCTCGTTCATGCCGAAATTGACTGCGGATATGAAAAAAAAAATAACTACGATGAATGTTCCTTTGATTCATTTTTATCAACCCGGCCTGCGGAATGGGAAAATAAAGCAATTGAAATATTGATCCGGCTTAGCAGGGAACTTGATTTTCATATTCATATTGTTCATCTGTCATCCTCTGATTCTCTTCAGATGATCAGAGATGCAAAAGCCGAAGGATTAAAAATTACAGTTGAGACCTGTCCTCACTATTTATTTTTTACATCAGAGGAGATCAGCACTTTTCTGAACAATGATACGAGATTCAAATGCACTCCTCCAATAAGAGATAATGAAAACAGAGAGAAGCTGTGGAGTGCGGTCAGGGAAGGATTAATAGATTTTATTGTAAGCGATCATTCTCCCTGCAATCCGGAATTAAAAATTCTTACCCGGGGAAATTTTGAGAAAGCATGGGGAGGCATTGCCAGCCTGCAGCTAAGTCTTCCGGTCGTATGGACCGAAGCGAAAAAAAGTGGCATTGGTCTTTCTGAGGTTTCAAGATTAATGAGTGCGAATACCTCATCTTTCATTGGACTCGGAAATATAAAAGGAAAAATTCAGATTGGTTATGAAGCAGACTTTGTAATTTTCGATGCTGATAAAAAATTTATTGTAAATGAAGATAAATTATTTCACAAGCATAAGATTACACCTTATGCAGGAAGAGAGCTCTGCGGAGTTGTGGAAGCAACGTATCTGCGGGGTGAGAAAATTTTCAGCAGCGGAGAAATTATTTCGGAGCCAAAAGGAAAAATAATTTTAAATAAATAACTTTTATTAACCGAAACGGGATGCAAAGTTAAACAATTTAACTTACGGACAATATTTAAAATTTATAAAGTTTTTTAAAATATATGGAACAAAACATTTCAGCTTCGGTCTTTTCAGGACTCATTGATCTTGCATCAGAAAGAAACGGCGGAAAAGCCCTCATGGCAAGTGACGAGTTTTTTGCATCTAAAGAAAATTTATTGAAAGAGGGGAGAGGGATCTTTATTGCAGACAAATTTACTGAATTCGGTAAATGGATGGACGGATGGGAGTCTCGAAGAAAAAGAGTTCCGGGTCACGACTGGTGCATAATAAAGCTTGGTGTGCGTGGTACAATCAGGGGACTGGATATTGATACAAACCACTTTCTTGGTAATCATCCTCCTTACGCGTCAGTGGAAGCATGCTATATTGAAGAGGGACCGGATACTGAGGAATATTTATCTGACACGGTCAGTTGGACTGAGATCCTGACTAAATCACCGCTTAATCCCGGTGCGCAAAATTTATTTTTAATTCTGAATCATGATAAATGGACACATGTGAGATTAAATATTTTTCCTGACGGGGGAGTAGCAAGATTCAGAGTTTACGGAGACGTGGAAAAAGAATTAATTTTTCAAAAGTCAGGTGAATTAATCGATCTTGCAGCTTTGCTTAACGGAGGCAAAGTCCTCGTATGCAATGATATGTTTTTCGGTTCAAAGGATAATTTAATTTCCCCGGGGCGCAGTAAAAATATGGGTGACGGATGGGAAACTAAAAGAAAAAGAATTCCCGGTTTTGACTGGACAATACTGAAGCTGGCTGCTGCGGGTGAAATAAAGAAAATAATTGTGGACACAAATTTTTTCAAAGGCAATTTTCCTGACAGTTGTTCGATTGAAGCGTGTCACCTGACCGCGGCAGCTGATGATTCACTTACGATAGCCGGCATTGAATGGAAGGAGCTCCTGCCCATGACAAAACTTAAAGGAGATTATGAAAATACTTTTGAACCTGAAATTAATAAAATTGGAAAAGTATCGCATGTAAGATTAAATATTTTTCCCGATGGCGGAGTGAGCAGGCTTAGGCTTTATGGGACAATTAGTCCGGAGTGAAAGTTTTTAAAAATTTTATATCAATGACCGATCTGCAAAAACTGAATGAGCTGGGAAAAGAAGATGCAGCGGAAATATTTTCTGAATGCTGCGGAACAAGATTATGGATTAATGAAATGGTGGATGCGAGACCATTTAATACAAATCACCACATCTTGGAAAGCGCTGAAAAAATCTGGAAGGCGCTGGATAAAAAAGACTGGCTCGAAGCATTTCAGCACCACCCGAAAATCGGTGATATAAATTCTTTAAAAGAAAAATATTCTTCATCAGGGGAATTGGCAAAGAAAGAACAATCAGGTGTTAATATCGCATCTGTTGAAGTTCTTCAGGAGATGGCGAAATTAAATAATGAGTATGAGAAAAAATTCGGATATATTTTTATAATTTGTGCAACAGGCAAGACCGCGGATGAAATGCTTTCAATAATTAAAAACCGGATTGCTAACGATCCTTGTTCTGAGATCATGATTGCAATGGAAGAACAAAATAAAATTACAAAATTAAGATTGGAGAAATTGTTATGAGCTCAATATCGACACACGTACTCGATGTTTCTTCGGGAATGCCTGCCCAGGGAATTAAGATATCATTACATTTACTTAAAGAAAATAAATGGAATGAAATAGCATCAGGAGCAACCAATCAGGACGGCAGAATAACTGACTTATTTAAACGCGATAATAATCCCGGGAAAGGAATTTATAAAATGAAATTTGAAACCGGTGATTACTTCAATGAAAAAAGTATTAAGAATTTTTATCCGCAGGTAGAAATAATATTTGAGTTAGACAGTGATGATCATTATCATATACCATTGCTTCTCAGCCCGTTTGGATATACAACTTACAGGGGGAGTTAATTACGAATTACAAATTACAAATTACGAATTACAAATTACAAATTACGAATTACAAATTACGAATTACAAATTACGAATTACAAATCATCAACTTTAAATTGTTGATATGATACTACACTTGCAATTGTCATTCTGAGCGAAGCGAAGAATCCATACGTTTTGGAAATGGTGCATTTTGATAAGTATAACACTCCGCTAAGATTCATTTCCTTCAGAATGACAAAACTTAAGGAGTAATTTTAATAACAAAATTTACAGCGTTATTGGAAATCAATATTACATCCGCAAGGTCTGTTGTTCTGTTTCCTGTAACATCGGTGCTGGTATACCCGGTAACAAAGCCCGCAGCATCATTATGTGCCATTAATACATCTGGTAAATTCACGATTCCATCCTGATTTACATCACCGCTAAAAATGCAGTATTTTGTTCCGACAAGAATAAGATTATTGCCGAACGCATTTGATATTGAATTTGTAAAATCATATTCATAAGTGCTGCCGGGTGTAACAGGCTCGCCCCCGGACCGGCTCCAGGTTTCAATGCTGTTCCTGTGTTTTGTCTGGATATAATAAGTACCCTGAGGAGCATTGTAAAATTTATACACACCTCTGAATGTTATCGAATCAATAACAGCTGCCGATGAATCTGCAATTGCAAAAGGTGAAAAATTATTTCTCAGATATACTCTTACCGTATCCCGCATGTTCATTACGTCTGTTGAAACATTTAAAAATCCCTGAACAGCAAGCTTAAGATTTAATGTCACACTTTTTATAAACCATGGCTTTGCTGTTTCGTCTGTTGAAAAGAAATCCAATAGCCGTGAAGCTACTTTAATTCTTCCGGCAGCTGACGGATGCGTTCCATCTGGGTTGAAATCCGCCGGGCAGACCCAGGTCAATCCGTCAATGTTGGGAATTATGCCGTCAGCCCACAGATAAGGTCCCCATGAAAGCCAGGGAGATTTTATATTTGTACCCTTATAATTTAAACTGCTGTCGCCGTTGATCTGATCTTCTATCATCCACTTTACAGACCAGCCTGTATAATAAGAGTAAGGTTCGGGATTCAAAGTTGATGTGGCATAGCCTGCGTAAATTCTGGTTGCTGAATAACACTGTTTTAAATTTTTGTATTTGGCATTCAGAATATTCATCACAGTTTTGAATTTATCTTTCAAGCCGGCAGGATAATTTGGAAAAGTAGTATCTGTGGGATTTGCCTGTGCTTCTTTAAACCAGACTGCCTGCACCTGTTTTGCTGAAACACCGGCGGATGCCAGACGCTGTATAATTATAGTCCAGAACAATGCATTGGAATCCAGAATGTTATCGATCGCCTGACCGCCCTGTGCACCGTTAACCAGAACTAACTTCGGATTAATATTCGGAGCAGTGCTGACCTGCTGAATGAACTGTAGAAACTCCGAACTGCAATTGGACATTCCAACAGACAACAGTACGATCTTACCGGTAACCGGATTATAATTACCGGCTGTATCCAGCGGCACAATTTGGTTGGCTAAATTTATACCGTCATTGTTATGACTGAGAGGTCTGGAATTTGACCCGCCGGGATAAAGCCCCCCCTGAAAATTTCTAAAGTAACCGGTGCCGAGATCAATAATAGGAGGAAGACCGGTCGAAGTATTTAAGCAATTTTGAGAATAGAGGTTTTGTAACAGGATTGAAATCATAAATAAAAAATATACGACAAATATTATTCTTCTCATAATATTATTTGGTTTAAACTGTTAACAAGAAATATGTCAGGAATTATTATAGTCACTTATTAATCAAGCTTTGAGAACTTTAGATTTTAAAAAGTATTACATTTTAAAAGATCGTATTTATATTTTGGCATCAGTAATTAATAAATCTCGGATTTATTTTATTAAAACCATTCTCTTTGTATCTGCAAATCCTTCAGTAATGATCTGATAAAAATAGATCCCGCTGGATAAATTGCTTCCATCAAAATCTACATGATATGCACCGGAATTTTGAAGCTCATCTACTAATTTTGTAA
>JBDTWU010000292.1:0-2538 GCA_040006535.1 bacterium
TATTGTCAGCGACCGGATCTGTTGAAATAATTGGTGCTTCTCTGTGACTGGAAGCGGTAGTCCATTGCGATGTAGTAAAGAGCGCGGCTCCTATCAGTACGATCGCTAATGCAGAAAGTAAATAAATTCTCTTACGCATTTTTTCCTTTTGGTTTTAGTTAATTAATATTGTGATTTTGAAAGTTTTAATCTCAAAATAATTAACGGAAAGAAAATTGAATCGGATTGGAAAGTAAAAACATTTTACAATCATTATAAATGTGATTTATAAAATTATTATAAAGACTTAGATATGCCAATTTGATAAATAATTGCAAATTGATTTTGTTGAATTGAAGTAATAGTCCGGTTAAAATCCGAAAGAGTTAATTTTGACAAAACGGGAAATCTAAAACTGTCCTTTAAGCTTTTGAAATATATAGTATAGTCCGGATTGTAAAAATTCTAAGAGTGTGAATTTGACTGAAGATCAGTCCCGTATTAATTTTGCCTGATTTATTGTAGGACGGTTTTAAAAACCGTCCTACAATTTCCCTTCTTCAGGGGGAACATATTCATCAGGAAGCTTAATCCCGCCTTCGAAAAAAAATTCCCTCATCTGATCCTCGAACACCTTGTCCGTAGCGGGTGAGGTAAGATCAAGCCTGTACTCATTTACGACCATTTTAAAATGGTCAAGAAACATTTTGAAAGCCTGCTTGGAAACATTATCATAAACCTTTTGTCCCAAATCACCCGAAAGCGGCGGTTTATCAAGTCCCGGAAGATCCTGTTCCAGCTTAACACAGTGAACTATTCGTTGCTCTGCCATTGAATAATTTTTTATTTATTTAATTTCTGATTTCCTGTTTTGAAATATCCTCAATTCTTTTCTCAAGCACAGAATTTATTTCCTTTTGATCTTCCACAGCTTCGATCAGCAGATCCCTGTCAATAATATTGGTATCTGTGATCTTTATTTCCTCTGAAACTTTGCCAAAATATTTGTTGAATTGTGCGCCAACATAATTATTAGTTGATACCGAATACATTTTGTTCTCATTCAGATTTTCACCGTTTATTTTAATGATCTCAATAAAATCTTCTCCGCCTTTTAAAACTTTTTTTGAATCGTAAACTACATTGATTCCCGATACAATTGCCATGTCGCTTGAACCAAGCTCTTTAATTTCATTCACCCGGTTTCTTAAATTATTCATCAGCATTTCTTTCAATCCCTTACCGCTTATATTAAAAGTTACAATAGTATTTCCGAAGGGATTTATTTCCCATATATCACCAACTGTAATACTGCCTTTTGAAAGATCTTTTCTAATGCCTCCTGAATTAAGGAATGCAACATCTGTTCCCGCTTTAATTCTTACTGCATCTGCTTCCCATTGGCCGAGGTTGCTTTCTTCCGTAAATCCTCTCTTCCAGTCGGTTTGAAGCTTGCCAATTACTTTGATCAGATCACCCTGTATAGACGCAACCATATTTTCAACTTGCTGCTGTGCTGACTTGTCATAAATCGATGAATCCATTACAGTTTCTATAAGGCTTCCTTTATAACTTATTATAGTATCTTTTTTCGTATCCACTTTAAGATCGATTTTCCCAAGCCAGCGTGCATATGAACCTGCCTGTGCAATAATAACGCCGTTCTGGATCAAAGGTTTGAATAAAGGTGTATGTGAATGTCCGCCAATTATAATATCTACATCCTTTGAAAATTTTTCAGCAAGCTTTTTATCATTATCGACACCAACGTGAGTCAGCAATATAATCACATCGCACTTTTTCTTTTTTAAATATTTTACCGCAGAGATTATAACAGAATCCGTATTAAGCATTTCAATGTCGGTAACATTCTTTGGTATTGTTAATGTCATGAGGTCAAGAGCTGTAAGTCCAATGACACCGCATTTAATGCCGTTGATTTCCTTTATTACATAAGGTTTCCCGAATGTTTTATTTTTTGTTTTCAAAAAAACGTTAGCGGACAGATAATCAAAATCCGCTTTCATCAGTGCAGAGTCAAGAGCATACTGTCCATAATCGAATTCATGATTGCCGATTACAAAAGCATCGAGATTATATAAATTAAGGAGTTCAATTTGCGAATTGCCGCGGGTAATGGAAGAGATGGGACTTCCCTGAAAATCATCACCGCCGTTTAGCAATAAGGTGTTTTTATCCCGCAGCTTTTTAATATATCCAAGCATATTAGACGTCCCGCCCACATAAAAAGAAACATCTTCACCGGAGGCTGAATCTTTCCTGGAAACTTTGTATGGAAGGTTACGTGCATGAAAATCATTCCAGTGAAGTATTGTTATATCTTTTATATTCTTTGACCCGGAATTTTTCTTTGAATCAGTCTTCTGGGAAAATGATAAGGATGTAAATATGAAGACCGGAATAATCATTAAAATATATTTCATATATTGTTATTTGTGAAGTAAATTTTCTGTTATTTGAAATGTAAAACCTTTAAAATCTTTTGTCGGGATGACTGGATTCGAACCAGCGGCCTCCTCGTCCCGAACGAGGCGCGCT
>JBDTWU010000293.1:0-6758 GCA_040006535.1 bacterium
GGCAGATCCTGCATCCAGTATTTTCTTTCTATTGCGTCTCTTTTAATATTTTCAAATGTAACGGGAGTAAATCTTTCAATACCTTTAAGCGCATCGACCTCAATTGATTCTGTTTTATAGCTCATGCTGTCAGTTTCAATTTTATCCTGAGATAATACCAGCTGGGTAAAGCAAAATGTTGCAAATATTAAAATGTAAATCCTGAATCGCCCGCCACTCGGTAATAGTTGTGATTTAATTGCAGGCATTGTTTTCAGCCTTCGTAAATTTTTTGTCAGCAGAATTTTCATATCAGTTATAAATAAAAAACGCCTAAAACTTTTCTGAACCTTTAGTGAAAAGAATTAAGCGTAAAAAAAAAATCTAATTTCCTTCGCCGGCATTATCCGTAGCAGGTTCTGTGGGTTTATTCTCAGCCTCCGTAAACGAAAGCACCCCAATTAATTTATTGATACAAAGAACTGATTGATTTTAATACACAACAAGCTAATAAAAAGAATGACTTATAAAAAGATATTAATGTGATGTTCAATTATTGTTTGAAATGCTGTCAGCCCTTATAAAGGTAGTCTCAAAATATTTCTTTTATCATAAAGTCACTAAGATACCATAAAAAATATCTTCAAGCTGAAATCTTTGAGCCTTCGTGACTTTGTGGTAAAAATATTTTCTATAGTTTTGAGGCAATCTCCTATAAAGGGGGTTGGCGGGATAAATCATCTCTATTCCTCACCAAATATCTTAGAAGGTTTGTATGCTTTTTTAATAAGCCTGTATTTATCAATTGTATTCTTTTGTATATGCTCTATTGCTTCGTCAATGGAATCAGTAATTATGAATAACTTAAGATCTTCTTCACTGATTGTTTTTTGCTTCACAAAATCGTCCATCAGCTCAATAAGATTCTTCCAGTATTCCTTTCCAATGATCACGACAGGGAAGTTAGAAATTTTTTTGGTTTGAATTAATGTAAGCGCTTCAAATAGTTCATCCATTGTCCCTGCTCCTCCCGGCATTACAACATATGCGTAAGAATATTTCATCAGCAGGTTTTTTCTCACAAAAAAATATTTGAACGTAACCCATTTATCCATGTATGGATTGGGCTCCTGCTCAAAGGAAAGCATGATATTACATCCTACGGATCTTCCGCCCGCCTCTCTTGCACCGCGGTTAGCTGCTTCCATTATTCCGGGACCTCCGCCTGTCATTACAGTAAAACCTATCTCGCTTAATCTTCTTCCCATCTCTCTGGCAATTTCGTAGAACTCATGCTGATGCGGAATTCTGGCCGATCCGAATACTGTTACACAGGGTCCGACAAAATGAAATGCTCTGAAACCTTTGATAAATTCCAGTATGACCTGGATCGTAAATTTAAATTCTTCAAACCGGGGACGCGGTCCTTCCAGAAAATATTTTTCCTGCTGTGACGGCGGAATCTTTTTTGGCTCGGTTACTTTCTCAACTTTCTTTTCAATTATTGTTTTTTCTTCCATACAAAAATATATTTTTTTAAAAATACTTATTTGTAAATTAAGAACAAGCTTTAAAATATTTTTTAAATAAAATACTTTTGCTAAAAAGTATGTGCTACAGATTTACAATTGATCAATAAAAGAACTTTAATTTATGTTTCATAAAGAATATCTTATTTCAATTTGAATAATAAAATATGGACGCCCGGGATATTGTCATAGTAAAGAACAATGAAGGATTTGAAACAAAAATTTATTCCGGAAACCACACATGGAATGCGGATGAGACGGTCAGTGACGGAGGAACAGATACAGGTCCGAATCCCTACGACTTATTGCTGAGCGCTCTGGGCTCATGTAAAGCTATAACGATGAGAATGTATGCATCCAGAAAAAATATTCCTCTTGAAGCAGTTACAATAAAGCTTAGTCACAAAAAAATTTACGCCGAAGATTGCTTAAGCTGCGAGACTAAAGAAGGAAAGATTGATAATATCATTGTCGGGATAAGCTTTGTGGGTAATTTGACTGAAGAGCAAAAAAAGAGTCTGTTTAATATTGCAGAGAAATGTCCTGTTCACAAAACACTCATTTCGGAAGTTCAGATTATATCTTCACTAGACGGTTGAAAGTTTTTTATTCTGATAAATATTCTTTTCCATTACCTGACAATCACCGTTTCCCTCTGGAAAAATATAAATTAGTCAGAGAAAAACTGGTTAATGAAAACATTCTGTCGGAAGATGAATTGTTAGAAGCAAAACCTGCTGACAGAGAGCAGATCCTGCTCGCTCACAAACCCGAATATTTTGATTCCTTTGAGAACGGAACCATCGATAAAAATGAGATCCGTATGCTTGGCTTCCCGTGGAGCTATGAACTTCATCTGCGTTCGCTTGCATCTGTAGGAGGAGCTATTGAATCTGCAAAGGAAGCTTTGAAAAATGGAATCGGAGGTAACCTGGCAGGCGGAACGCATCATGCCTTTGCAGATCATAGTGAGGGATATTGTGTTTATAATGATTTTGCAATTGTCTCAAATTACTTGCGGAATAAAAATCTTGCAGGCCGGATTGCAATAGTTGACCTTGATGTTCATCAGGGAAACGGAACGTCTTCCATACTTTCAGATAATAAAAATGTTTTTATTCTTGATATGTTCGGTAAAAATAATTATCCGTTCAGGAAAATCCCGTCGACAATAGATGTAGGTCTGGAAGACGGAGCCGGGGATGAAGAATATTTATATCTGCTGAAAAATAATTTACAACAAGTGTTAAATTTTGATCCTGATATAGTTCTGTACCAGGCCGGGGTTGATACATTGAAAGAAGATTCTCTTGGAAGGATTTCACTTACAAAGGAAGGTCTGATGGAAAGAGACAGAATTGTTATTACAGAATGCAGAAATAGAAATATTAGTATTTCTCTGGGACTGGGTGGTGGATATTCCAAACCTATCTCACATACCATCGATGCATATTGCGGCACATACAAAGTCGCCAAAGAAATTTTCGTATAGAACAAAAAATCAGGCATGTAAAATAAGCCTGATCTTCTGAATTAACCTATGAACACATTGACTTTATTTCAATGAATGCGTTACATTTATTGATGAGGGTTGGGTCTTAACCTGTAATAATAATTTTGATCTGTTTAAATTGAAATTATGTATGTGAATTATTTCTAGTGCTGTCATTGTGTTAAAACTATTTTACGTTGACACTTCTGAGAACTAATTTCTTTTTGGGGAGTGAAAAATGAGCAGTTTGAGTAATTCCCTTTCTAAGTAACTTAACATAAAACCGTGTTTGTATTATAGGCATAAATTCGTTCCTACTGTGTAAATAACACTTCTTAAACGTCTGAGTTTATTCCCTAAAAGACTAATTATCAGTAAATAAATCTGAAAAATGAATTTTCCAAAATGTCTTTTAGATGTAAGACAATTTATTAAGTCACAGGTTAAAAATAAAAATGGAAGTTCCACTGAAATTCATTGTCTCTGACTTCCGTCTGTTCCATTGGAAAGCGTACCATTACTTCGGTTTCAAAACCAAAGAACGGAAAAAATGCGGCACCTCCGCTTATCCTTGTAATATTATTATTGGAAATATCCCTGTTACCGTCATAAAGCTCATATTGTCCGCGGACCTCAACACCTTTTACAACTATCACATCGAGCTCAGCAAATCCGTATAAGCTTCGCCGTAAAGGAAGGTCTGACCTGTTCTCTTCAAAATCAATTTCTCCGAGCAGCGCAATCCTTTTCATAATTCCAATCCGCGTAAAACCTCCGAACGCTTTTTTGTTAGCTGTAATTGTAGATGTTCCGCCTGTGTCAGTTGTATTATAAGGATTATTAAAAAAAGAGCCGCCGATGTTAACATTAAACTTGTTATCATTAAAACCAAAATTAAAATCAGCCGATGCCACTACCATTTTATGAGGATCAAGCGTCAGAAAACCCGTATTCATAGGATTATAAATTCCGAAATTAAAATTAAACAAGCCCGGAGAAACACCGATCTCAAACCCGGTGTTAGCTTCATAGGGACTGTTGAGCAAAAATTTCCTCTGATAAGCACGATGCTCTACAATTCTCAGCCCGTAATTCGGTTTATACCTTCCGACTTTCAGATACAAATTTGCCGGGAGATGAGAGATCATCCCGAATACTTCATATTTTGTATCTATGCGGGGAATCTGAATTCCGGAAGTAATAAACACATTTAAAATTTCATTAAGTTTTGCATTCACATAAAGATCTCCCTGCATTGCTAAAAAATTATTGAAGTTAGAGGAACCGGGGACTTCATCATCCACCTGTGCAACCCTGACATCACCTCCTACAGAAATAGACGGAGTCAGCTTCGGAGAGAACTGAGTTTTGCCGGCGAGCTTTTTGAACATATCCATGTTAAGATTGTTTTTTGCATACTCAATACCGCCGCCGTGACGCATCGCTCCTCCTGTAGGATTAACATGACAGTCAGCACACTTGTCTCCTGTATATGCTGCAAATCTCGGGTAAGTAAGAGCCTCCCTGCTTAATAAAAACAAAATGAAAAGTGCTGTGCAAAAAAATCTAACTGAAATTAAACTCTTCATAATTTCTTTTTTTTATTTTTTGGAAATAAGGATTAAAATATTTGTGAAATTCAGTCTATTATAATTTATAATTTATTAACTTTTATTTTTCCTTTGTTGCCGGTTCCGCGAAAAGTGGAATACATCCATTCACCTGAAAGAGAATTTTTTTTGATTGACATATTCCAGAAGACATTGCTGTCTGCGATCCTGGGATTGGTATTTATAAAAACTTTCTTATCGGCAGGAATAATATTCCCTTCAAAGTCACCATTCATAGAGCTTAAGCCCGGAAAATCTTTTTCATAAATATTGGTAAATTCATAAGCTCCTGAAATATTGTTTAATGTTTTTGATTTTACATTCAAAATGCCTTCGGCCAGCTTTTTCCCTGTGCTGTCATACATCATGAAACTATACCTGCCTGTTCCAAAAGTAAAAACGGAACCATCAGAGCTGGAAGCGCAGCCGGATACTGATACTAAAACTGAAAGAACAAAAAACAATGAAAGGGTTTTGATCATGGTTTGATTTATATTATTCTACTTAATTAATACCATTCTTTTTGTTTCAGTAAACTTTGCAGTTCCTCCGTATGAGTCTGCGGTAATTTGGTAAAAATAAATCCCGCTTGACAATCCGTACCGTGATGAGTTGAATTCATAATCATAAAATCCCGCTGAATAAAATTTATTCTGTAACAAGTCTGCTACGAATCTTCCGTTTACATCATAAACTTTAAGACTTACCACGGATTCATTTGGCAAAGCAAATCTTATGACTGTAGTGGGATTGTAAGGATTTGGAAAGTTCTGTGCGAGATCAAAAGTGCTGGGTCTTTCCGACGAGTTCAGGACCCGGTCGAGACACCCTGCCTGGCTGTATCTTAATCTGATAGTATCACCCGGAAGCCGCCCGAATCCAGAAGCGAGGTTCACTCCGCCTCCCTGTGAAACCGGCCAGAGATGACAGTAGCTCATTATTGTTCCCACTCGCGGTCTTGTAGGAAAGGAACAATTTTCATTTGTATAGCAAGAATCTATCGCACGAATCGCGCCACCCGGCCCTGCAGGCCACCAGCATGCATGCGTATGTCTTGATCCGAGACTGTGCCCCATTTCATGTGTAACAACATTCACAGTCCATGAATATGCCGGATAGTTATTGTAATTAGGTTCAATATTGCAGTAGGCAAATCTCCCTGAAGAATCCTGCACATTATATTCTGAACACATTACCCTTATCCAGGCAATTCCTCCCAGTCCTGCATTTCGTGTCGAAAGAAAAACTGCGAGGTTTCCCTGAAAGTCATCTTTACTTGCCACACCGAATTTTAACAGAATATTATAGGAGTCATTCATATTTCTGTAAGGATCCGGTACAGTCCATACACCGATCTGAGAGATTACAAATGGGATTCCTTCATTCTGATAAATGGTCTTCACTGCATTGAACATTCCGCTAATAAAATTCGCCACAGTATCAATATTATTTCCCGCATCCGTATACAACTTATAATCAGCTTCGAAATAAACTTTTACCGGAAGGCGTGCAGGATTATCCGAATGCTCATCAACCGTAAATTTATTTTTAGTTTCATCGATCGCTCTTGTAAAAATGTCCTCATAATCCTCCACTCCGCATTTGAACTTATCTTTCACCAGAAGATCGGCATCATTATAAAGAATGTATTGCCCTGAGTAGCTGTTATCTGAATTCTTAACAGAGCCGAGAACATAATTGCCGGTTTCATCAGAAATTATTCCCATCACAAAATTTTTGAAAATGCTGACGGATGCAACAGAATTTCCCTTCCCTTTAATTATACCTGAATAATGAAGGCCCGGATTGTAGCTGACTCTTTTATCGGATACACCGTCTTTTGTTGTCAGTATAAAATCCTCTGCTTCAGGAATTGACCGGGTCAGCTCAAGCACGAGTTCTTCAGTCCCGGAGACAGGAATACTGAATAAAATATTTTCAGGTTTGTCATTTAGGGCAGCTTCCAGACCTCGTTTTGATATAATCATTAAGGAAGCATTTTTTACAAATGAAGCAGAATGGTCATTCTCATTTGCTTTCCGGCTGAAGTTAAATACCTTTACTCTTTTAAATTCAGAGACAGATTTCTTTTCGCTGATTATTTGCGATATTTTTTTATAAGTGATCGGTCCTGTATTTTTATTTACC
>JBDTWU010000294.1:0-5067 GCA_040006535.1 bacterium
CATTTCAGCAGCCGGATAACCCTCGGCATGAATGTAAGAAATTTCTTTTAACTTTAAAGCACCTTCAAGAGCAACCGGAAAATTAAATCCTCTTCCCAGATATAAAAAATTTTTTGAATCTTTAAATTCTTCAGCAATGAATTTATAATCGTTTCTCTTATCTATTATCTGTTTCATTTTATCCGGTAAAATTCTCAATTCATCCGCAATCTCTTTTGCCTCAGAGTCAGTTATGGTTCCCTTATTTTTTCCTATCATCAAAGTTATCAATGCTAATGACATAAGCTGGCAGGTGAATGCTTTGGTTGATGCCACTCCGATTTCAGGACCTGCATGGATGTAAGTACCTGCATCGACTGCCCTTGCGATGGTGCTTCCTACCCCATTGACAATTCCTACGGTTGTAGCGCCAAGCCTCTTGGCTTCCTTCAAAGCTGCCAGAGTATCTGCAGTTTCTCCACTCTGGCTGATCAGAATTACTATATCATCTTTGTTTATAATTGGATTCCGGTATCTGAATTCTGAAGCATATTCCACTTCTGTTGGAATCCGGCAATATTGCTCCAGCATGTACTCTCCAACTAATCCGGCATGCCATGCGGTCCCGCAGCCGGTGAGAATAATTCTCTTTGCATTGATTAACTTTTCCCTGACACTATCCAATCCGCCGAGCTTCACAACGCCTGTTTGAAAATTTATTCTTCCTCTGTAAGTATTTCTTATCGCATCAGGCTGCTCACATATTTCTTTCAGCATAAAATGTTCGAAGCCCCCTTTCTCAATTTCTTCAAGATCATATTCTATTTTCTGAACTTCCCTGTATATATCTTCATCTTCAATTGTCTTAATCGAAAAATTGTCCCTTTTTAAAACCGCAAATTCACCATCTTCAAGATACATTACATTCTTGGTGTGATTAATTATAGCCGCAGCATCCGATGAAACGATAATTTCATCTTTCCCTAAACCAAACATTAAAGGACTGCCCATACGCGCAATAATAATTTTATCAGGTTCACTCTTGCAAAGACATGCTAATCCGTAAGTACCTTCAACTTCTGTGAGTGCAAGTCTGACAGCAATTTCAAAACTGCCTTTTTGCTTGTAGTGGAATTGTATCAGATTAGCAAGAACCTCTGTGTCTGTATCTGTGCTGAATGTAAATCCTTCAAGTGAAAGCTTCTTTTTTAAAGTTTTATAATTTTCAATGATCCCATTATGAACAATTGTAATATTCCGGTCCATGTCAAAATGAGGATGAGCATTATTATCGTTTGGCTCACCATGCGTTGCCCAGCGGGTGTGTCCAATTCCGATCTTGCCGGTTAATAAGTCTTTATCAAATTCACTTTCAAGCTCTTTTACTTTGCCGGCTTTCTTAAAAGAATTAATGTTACTTTCATCATTGATTACTGCAACTCCTGCAGAATCATATCCCCTGTATTCGAGTCTTTTTAACCCGTCAAAAATAATCTGAAGTGAATTTCTTTTTCCTATATATCCTACTATACCACACATGTATATCTCCTTATTTGTTTTACAAAAAATTCTTGCTGTTAATATTTTTTTATTTCAGTGCCGAAAAAGGGAGTCGAACCCTTACGAGGTTTAAGCCTCGCTGGATTTTGAGTCCAGTGCGTCTACCAGTTCCGCCATTTCGGCATTTGCAATTTATTAAAATATTAAATCGTGAATGTAAATTAGGAATCTGAACAGGATTATTCAATCCATTTTATACTTTTGGTAAAATTAAATAAGTGGCTGAAAACGTTAAAAAGTCAAAAGGTATTTTCAGCAAAAATTAAATATGATATTGAAATTAAAGTAATAGACTTAAATTTTCCTCGTCGAAGTTTGAGTCTAAATTAAATTTTCATGTATTTAAAATTATCACAATTTATTTAGACAGAGTGTAGTTTGTAATTATTTTCCTTTCTATGCCTGTCAATGTAGTTGATTGACGATTGACTTTAGACATTCTGACGTTTCACGTTTTACGTTTGACGTTTGACGTTTGACGTTTCACGTTTGACGTTTGACAATTTAGGTGTAGGTTTGATAAATCGGCAGATTGTGTTTTCTCATCACATATTTCATGTAAGTAGTTGATATTGTATAATAATAATTTTATTTTGTAAGTTAATTATTGAGGTTGCCTGTGCTAATTGCACATGGCTTATAACACTTCTAAAATTAGCAATGAATTTCTTAATGCGCGATTGGCGGAACTGGCAGACGCACTAGACTTAGGATCTAGCGCCGTAAGGCGTGGGGGTTCGACTCCCTTATCGCGCACTCTATTAACATTAGTTAGTCATTAATTTTTAAGAGTATCAATTAATTACACAGATAATTCATAATATAATAATATGAATAGTAAGACTACTACAAAGAATAATAATGCCCGTTGTTCATTCTGCGGAAGAAATGCCGATAAGGTTACTAATATGATCAAAGGTCCGTCGGATCACAATGGAAGAGAAGTTTTCATATGTGAGATATGTGTTGGGAACGCGATGCAGATAATTAAAAAGAATACTATTTTCAGTTCTACAAAATCCATTAACAAAGTCAAATCAAACCTTACTCCGCAATCAATAAAGAAGTTTCTCGATGAATTTGTAATTGGTCAGGACAGAGCCAAAAAGTCCCTTGCCGTAGCAGTATATAACCATTATAAAAGAATTGACTCTCTTGATTTTAATTACATTGATGACGTTGAAATAGAAAAAAGCAATATTCTTTTGATTGGTCCTACCGGAACAGGAAAAACATTTCTTGCGCAAACACTTGCAAGACTTCTTGATGTTCCTTTTGCAATTGCCGATGCAACAACGTTAACTGAAGCCGGATATGTAGGGGATGATGTTGAGTCGATATTAGTACATCTTCTTCAAAACGCAAACTTTGATTTGAATAAAGCTGAAAGAGGAATTATATATTTAGATGAGATTGATAAAATATCAAGAAAGAGCGACAGCACATCAATTACCAGAGATGTATCCGGAGAAGGTGTACAACAGGCATTACTAAAGCTTCTCGAGGGAACTATCGCCGGCGTTCCTCCAAAAGGCGGAAGGAAACATCCTGAACAGGCATTAATAAATATTAATACTAAAAATATCTTATTTATTTGCGGAGGTGCATTTGACGGTCTGGAAAAAATAATTGAAAAACGAATTGCTAAAAGTTCAATGGGATTCGGGTCTGAGATTTACTCTAAAGGTGATCTGGACAGTGATGTTGTTATGTCGGAAGTAGAGCCTGATGATCTTATTCATTACGGTCTTATTCCTGAACTGATCGGGAGACTACCGGTGGTCACAACATTAAGTTCACTGGACCAGAAAACAATGCTTTCAATTCTTACCGAACCAAAGAATGCGATCACAAAACAGTATCAGAAGCTTTTCAGAATGGAAGGAGTTGATCTGGAGTTTACCGAAGATGCACTGAACTCGGTCGTCGAACTTGCATTATCAAGAAAGACCGGTGCGCGGGCTTTGCGTTCGATACTCGAAAATCTAATGCTTGACATTATGTATAAAATACCTTCCAAAGATAATATTTCAAATTGCATTATTACAAATGAGGTCATAACAGAAAAAAAAGAACCGGTTTATTTGAGCAATAACAGAAAAGGAATAGCTTAATAAATAATACTAAGAAATTGTAAATAGTATAATGTAATTGATTATAACTTTTGTTGGCTGACCTCTCTTAAGTTTTACCTATTATCCCTTTCGATCTATCAATCCCATTTTCAAAATAAAATTAATGTCTAAATTAAAAACCAGTTTAAAAAAGGATAATGCATTTAACTTAAGAGAAGATTTTCATAAAGATCTTTTAAGAAAGCTAAACTCAGTAAAAGATATCATTCTCCTGGGAGGCGGAAAGAAAGCTATTGAAAAGCTTCATTCTAAAAATAAGCTTCATTGCCGGGAAAGAGTAGATCTTCTTATAGATAAAAATTCATACTTCATGGAGCTCGGTCTCTATGCAGCTTATGGTATGTATGTAGAATACGGGGGAGCGCCTTCATCAGGAACAATATTTGGAATCGGAAAAATTCATGGAAGGGATTGTGTTATAGTAGCAAATGATGCTACAGTAAAAGCCGGAGCCTGGTTTCCAATTACCTGTAAAAAAAACCTGCGCGCTCAGGAAATTTCAATCGAAAATAAATTACCCATAATTTATCTGGTTGATTCTGCGGGGGTTTTTTTGCCAATGCAAGACGAAATTTTTCCGGACAAAGAACACTTCGGAAGAATCTTCAGAAATAATGCAGTGATGAGCTCTCAGGGTATTCCCCAGATAGCGGCAATTATGGGACCGTGTGTAGCCGGAGGAGCGTATCTCCCGATCATGAGTGACGAAGCACTTATCGTTGAAGGTACTGGAAGTATTTTCCTCGCAGGTGCCCATCTTGTAAAAGCCGCAATTGGAGAAAAGATCGATAATGAATCTCTTGGAGGAGCTGATGTTACAACCGAAATTTCAGGAATCACTGATGAAAAGATGGCAAATGATGAAGAGTGTATTGAAAAAATCCGGGAGCTGGTAAGCAAGTTCGGTCATAATCAGACAGCCGGCTTTGACCGGATTGAAAGCAAAGAGCCTGTAGTTAATGTAAAGGAAATTTACGGTGTAATTCCTGAAGAAAGTACAAAGCCATACGATACATATGAATTAATAAACACATTTATTGATAACGGAAATTTTGATGAATATAAACCGGAATATGGTAAAACGATTATAACAGGTTATGCCCGTATCGACGGATGGGCGGTTGGAATTGTGGCCAATCAAAGAAAAATCGTAAAAAGCAAAACCGGTGAAATGCAGTTCGGTGGTGTGATCTATTCCGACAGTGCAGACAAAGGCGCGAGATTTATTATGAATTGTAATCAAAGAAAGATTCCACTGCTGTTTTTGCAGGATGTTACGGGATTTATGGTTGGATCAAGGTCAGAGCAGGGCGGAATAATTAAGGACGGAGCAAAGATGGTAAATGCAGTCGCTAATTCTGTGGTTCCGAAAATAACTATTATTACCGGTAAC
>JBDTWU010000295.1:0-5376 GCA_040006535.1 bacterium
CTTCATGAGGATGACCGTTTTTCGCTTTCTGGAATTAGCTAAGGAATTTTTAATTCACAAAAATTTACAACGTAATAGTTTATTGAAAGAAACCCTGCTTCTCGATGAGCTGAATTTCCGAGAATTAAATAATTTAACTATTAAGTCAGTAAAAGAGCTTGAAAAAATAATAGAAAAGAAAACAGTAAAAGATGCGGATTTTTATTTTGCAAAATACAGGATGGAATATTTTAGAAATGATGTTAAAGCCAGGGACACAAAATTTCTCACATATAAAGATACTCTGGATGAGCACCTGATGCTTGAACAGGAATACTTAAACATTTTTTTCTTTACAAACTCACTAAGGTTTTTTCAGTATTTTTTGAATCAGAAGAATTTTGTTGTTAATGCAGGAGGTTATCCGGAATTTATGAATAACATTCTGGAATATTTAAAATCTCACGATGAATATTTGAAGGTTAAGGTTTTAAAGGTTTATTTTTGCCTCGTCCTGTTATTAATTAATAAGGATGATAAATATTTTTTCGATCTGAAAAAAATATTATTTGAAGATAAGGGTGAACTCAGCTATGTTGTAAAATTTGATTTGATCGCTGTATTAAGAAACTACGGGCAGGAAAAATTAAATAAAGGGAATGAAGAATTTGTTAATATCATATTTGATATTTTAAAATTTTCGATTGATAAAAATTTACTTACTCCTTCTCAGGATGGTAAATATATTAGTGAAACGAGATTTATGAATATAGTATGGTCCGGTCTCACAGCGAACGAATTAGACTGGACTCAGGCATTTATAAAAAAATATATTAACAGAGTTGAATCCGGTAAACGAGAGTATGTCTATGCTTACAATGCTGCAAGACTGGAATTTGAAAAAGCAAATTATCCTGCAGCTTTAGAAAAACTTGGAAAAAGCGGTCCGATTAAAAATATCTTCTATAAAGCTGCCGTAAAACATTTAACGCTGATGATCTATTACGAGCTTAAATGGCTGATCCCCGCTTCTGACCTGATGGATGCTTATAAGCATTTTATCAGAACAGATAAGCTTCTTCCTGACATGTATAAAACCCATATAAATTTATTTTTAAATTATTATAACAGGTTGCTGAAAATAAATGACAAAGCTGAAAATTATATTTTCGAACTTTCTGAATTAATTGCTGAGCTGAAAACAACTTCACAGGGCTGGCTGTTAAAAAAAGCTAAGGAGCTTGAATAAAACCCTTGCTAATTAGGATAGCTCCGGATTTGGGGTTTCCGGAGCTAAATAGAAGCCGCCTCGGTGATTTTCCGGATATTATTCCGGATGTGATTGGATACTGGAAGGAACATTAAGTTAGATTGGGTATGGCAAAGATAATTAAAATTGTGATTAATGAATATAGGGGTTTATACTTATTCGCCCTAAGTAGAAACACTTAGAGAATTTTGGATTAGAATTCCGGCGTTTATATTTACTATGTAGATTGATATAAGAATATTTCGAGCCTCCCTGTTTATTAATGGCTTAATCTTTCTTAATTAAAACTCTAAGGAGAGTCCCGAATTATAGTTTCTGTTAGGGGCTTGTATTCTTTCTAATTCCTGGTAAGATTCGTTGAAGAGATTATTAACTGCAAGAAAGAATGAAATCTTTTGTGTAATATTTTTAGAGATCTTTAGATTAACTAAAAAATATGACGCGGGCTCTTCAAATCTGTAAAATAAAACTTCATCAATATGGCTGAGATATCTGCCGTTCAGGTTAAAATTAAATCCGGAGAATGCCATATTGGTCGTAAAGTTCAGATTGTGCTTAGGTTTGTAAGGAAGATAGTCATCTTTTCTGCCGGCAGACAGGTCTCTTGCATCAAGAAAAGTATAACCGATGTTAAAAAAATATTCAAATGGCTTGTTGAACAATTTAAATTTAGAATTATAATCAATATAAAATTCAAATCCTTTTATCTGTGACCTTGCAATATTGCGAACCTGAAAAGGACCGTACAGTGAACTTCCGGTGTTTACATATTGAATTAAATTGTCGTACAAGTTTAAGAAGAATGAGAAATCAATAGAAAATCTGTTTTGATATTGTTTCTTCATCCCGATTTCAACTGAAACCATGTCTTCCGGTTTGAGATCCGGATTGTAAATAAAATCGAACCCTCCGAACAACTCCTTCTTAAAATATATTTCAGCAACAGAGGGCGCTCTGAATGCTCTTCCGGTTAAAAATCTGAATGATGTATTTTGGAAAAAATTTTTATTCACCGAAGGTGAATAGACCATGCAGAATTTCGGACTGAGCTGAAAAGATTCAATCCCTGATACGATCTTATTATAATCAAGTCTCGCTCCTACGGTTGACTCCAGTACTGAATTTTCGTTTTTATCCTTCATGATTTTTATCTGATCCTGGGCAAAGATTCCAAAATTATTCATCTGCTGGTTTCCATACAGAATTTCCTGAGGATGAGATTTTACTATATTCATCTGAAGATCAAATCCATTAATAAAATAATTAGATTTACCTAACTTAAAATCAATCTGTGTAATATTTCCGAGATTATACGAATCTATAAAGGTATTTAATCCTGAACTATCCGGTGCAAATTGTCTTGAAACGGGATTGTTAGGGTTATAAAAAGAATTGCTGTTTAGATTGTAATAGTAAAATCTTGTTGTATATTTTGATTTTGCATTTGGAATGGCTCTGTAGTAAAGATCGAAGCTCTTTGTTTCTTTATTTATTTCATCTCCTACATACACAGGAGCGATCTTGTATGGTTCTGCAATATTTCCACCGTCTTTTTTCCAGTAATGAGGAAAACCGCTGTTTGATTTTGTGTATTGTAAAGTTACTTCAAGATCACGGTTGCTGAAAACATCATAAGTAAATTTTCCGATCGCGCTGTAAAAATTATAATTCGTTTGTTCTGCATGTCCGTCATTCTTGTTGTAATTCAGGTTTAACAGGTAAGAAAACTTTTTAATTGTATTGCTGTGAATAATATCTGCACTTGTAAATGACAAAAGATTATTTGTAAACTTTAAGCTGTCTGATAACTTTTCATAAAAGCCGTAATTAAAATTTAAGCCGGTGAAAGGTTTGTATGTGGGTTTTTTTGTAATCACATTTACAACACCTCCTATTGCACTGGAACCATACAAAGATGAAAATGCTCCTTTGACAACTTCTGTCCTTTCAATTATAGAAACAGGAATCAAAGACCAAAGTGCTCCTTTGGAATCTCCGGTGAGAGATGGCCTTCCGTCGAGTAAAAGCAGGACTCTGTTCCCTATTCCTCCGCCGGCTACATCCGAGGAGCCTCTGATTGATAAGGAGTTTACATTTATTCCGTTGCTTCTGTTGACTGTAACTCCTTGAATTTCTTCAAGCACATTGTCAAACGTCAGTATGTTTTTCTTTTTGATCTCATCTGAACTTACCATTGAGATCGATGAAGGTGTTTCCTGCAGAGTGACCTCAGTCTTTGTTGCTGTGACATTTATTTTATCAATTTTAATTTCCGCCGGATCCAAAAGTATATTAAGAGTTTTGTTAAGCCCCGACTTTATAAATATCTGAGCCGAGTGCTCGCCATAACCTATATGAGAAGCAGAAATTTCATATATTCCTTCGGAAAGATTCTGAAACAGGTAGTTTCCTGCAAGGTCAGAATTGACTTGTACTACGTCTTTTGAATTCTGATCCTTAATTTTAACTTTGGCAAGTACTACAATTGAATTTGTTTCTTTGTCAATTATTTTTCCTGAAAGCGAACCCTGCCCGAAGATATTTTCCGATGAAAATAATATTAGAATAAAGAAGATCAGAATATTTTTGTCAGGGATTCTGATGAAGCTATTCAATTTACTTCGCTTAATTAAAAGATTCATTTCAATCTTAATAAACTTTTTTCGTTGTGTCTGCCCATGAAATAAAATTTACGTTCTCACGTCCAACATTATTTGTAATAGAAATACGCTGGGGATTAAGAAAGCATTGTGAACCATTTACAAATCTGGCAGTATCACATCCATAAACTCCCATTATCGGACTTTGGCCTCCTGTATTTTTTCTGAAACCAACTGCAACAACATAATCTCCGTTGCTTACACCTTGCAATTTATATGAAGCTTTATATACATTACCGGTTCTTATATAATTTAATGTATCATTAGCTGATGGCGGACCGAACCAATATGCAGGAGGAGTTGATGGATTTGGGAAGACTCCGATATCGTAATATCCGCCTGAAGATATAAAGTTTGTATCAGCAAAAGTGATCGTTCCGCTGATTGTATTCGCTTCCGGTCCGGAAGGTGTAACAGTATCTTCCTTGCAGCTGTATGCTGTGAATAATAGTAATGCAAGACACATTATCTTGAACATCGTTAGACTAAAAATGTGTTTCAATTTATCTCCTTTTAAAATTAGATTATTGGTTTAATAACTTTTGTTAGTAGAAATTTCCTTAACATAAAGTTCTCCCTTGTATGATTTATAACTAAGAATTGTGAATACAAATATACTGCTTATACGGACGAATTAATAAGTAATTTAAATAACCCGGAGTAAGTATCCTTTAAGATATTTAGTCTCATTCATTTGCGGCAATACCGGATGATCAAACGAGCAGTTTCTGAATTCAAGGATCTGTATCTTTCTTTTTGCCTCTACCGCACTCTTCAATAGAACATCTTCAAAATTGTTTTCATTTATATGATGCGAACATGAAAATGTGAACAATAAAGAGTTTGGCTTCAATAATCTCATTGCTTTATAATTCAATTCATGATAACCCTTCAATGCAGTAAATAAATTCTTTTTTGATTTTGTGAATGAAGGCGGATCAAGAATGATCAGATCAAATCTGTCTTTTGTCTGAAAAAGATCATTGACATAATCAAATACATCCCTGCAGATAAATTGTATATCAGGTAAACTATTAATTGCTGCATTTTCTTTAGCAGTTTTAATTGACTGTTCGGATGAGTCAACAGCAATTACCCGTCCTGCCCCGGCGAATGAGGCATTCAATGCAAATCCACCTTCATTACAAAAAAGATCCAGCACGCTGTAATTTTCTTTAATATACTTTCTAAGCAGAACCCTGTTTTCACACTGATCAAGATAAAATCCTGTTTTCTGACCGGACAGCAGATCAATTTTGTATTTTATTCCGTCTATTTCTCCGACAAATGTTTTATCTTCATCATTTTCGGAACTATGAATAACGCCTTCTGTTTTTACCAAGCCTTCCAAAACCCTGAGCTCGTTATTATTCTTTTCTACAATCAGCAGGGCTTTAAAATTTTCTAACAGTATCTCTTTGACGATATCAAAATACTCATTCATTCCTAATGAAAATATCTGTAACG
>JBDTWU010000296.1:0-2841 GCA_040006535.1 bacterium
AGTTTTAGAAATTAGTTTTAATTATATAGCAAAAAGTAAATTAAAATAATATTTTAAAAACAACCCGCCTGTGAAACAATGGCGTTAAGAATTTTAGTTTGAAAGCGGTAAGAAAAATTTTAGAATTTAAAAGTGAAAGATCATCAACCAATTCCATTAAAATTTTTCCGCTTTCAAACTAAAATTCCGCCAATTGTTTCACCAGCGGGCGATTTTTCTTTGGGTTCTTTCTTTTGATCGTTCAAAAGAAAGAACGATAAATCAAAGTTCATTGTGAATTTTACAATAATCGCTTTAGACGGATGTGGAATTCGGTATTTTATTTCAAAACCAACTACAGTTATTTTAAAAATTCAGATAATTATATTTATAAATGCCGCTAACAATACTTTTAAGTTCATTCAGCTATAAAAAATCCGGATTGCCTGCGGATCATACGGGAAATGGCGGGGGATTTATTTTCGACTGCAGATTCATTTATAATCCGGGCAGAAAAGAGGAGTTCAAGTCGTTATGCGGTTATGATAAGGAAGTAATTTCTTTTTTGGAATCGCAGAAAGAGATGAAAAAATTTCTTGGTAATGTCTTTGCAATAATTGATCCTGCAATTGAAAATTATCTGGAGAGAAACTTTACACATTTAATGATAAGCTTCGGATGTACCGGCGGGCAGCATCGATCGGTTTACGCCGCTGAAAAAACAAAAGAACACATTTCAAAAAAATATCCCGGAGTTATTATAGAGCTTCATCACGTTCAATTAGAGAAAGGTCTGAACATCGCCTAAGAATGTAGACATAAGTTCATACCCAACATTTGAGATAAAGAAAATTGAGAAAAGAACTTTTCATCTTCATCTGATCTCTCAGGTCTTTAACGGCCTCTCCTTTGGAATACTGATGCTTCAGGATGTCATTCTTAAAAAATCACTGCTCGCTTCAGACTTTCAGGTAACTTTACTGATCTTCCTTACAAGCTCCGCCTTCTTGTTTTCAATATACGGAACGGAGATAATCAACCGGTCTAATAATCAGGCGCGGACAATAATTGCAATGGCTGTCTTCAGCAGGATGTTTTTGTTTCTGATACCTATCTTTGAAACTCCGAACTTTTTTATCTTTTGCATTGCTGCAATGAGCTATACCGACTCTCTGATCAAGCCATCCTGGAATACAGTTTTCAAACACAATTATACAAATGAAAAAAGGAGCGTGCTTTATTCTTATGCCTCGAGCTTATATACAATAGTCGTCCTTATCATCACGACATTGCTCGGATATCTGCTGGATCTTGACTATGAGCTATACAGGGTATTCTATCCTGTAGCGGGAATTTTCGATATACTGGCTTATATAAATCTCGCGAAAATGATCTCGATGGGAAATACATTAGAAAACAAATTTCATAACAAATTTACCGGGATCATTTCAAAAAAATTATTAAAAGACGTTTTAATTTTGCCGGTAAGGAATCTCATAAGAATTTTTAAAGAGAACAAACCTTTCTTCAGATTTGAGATAAATTTCTTTTTATACGGAATGGCATTTATGATTGCAAGTCCGGCTGTACCAATATTTCTTGTTGAGACATTGAAGCTTGACTACTCACCTATTTCAATTGCTAAGGGGCTGGTATTTTATGCAGCAACAATTTTATTCACTCCGGTAATGGGAAGAATACACGGAACGGGAAATCCGACGAAGTTCTGCGGCTATTTATTTTTAGCTCTGATATTTTATCCGCTTTTTATGCTTTCGATAAAACTCATTGGAATTGATACTCATCTGATCTCTCCGGAAGTGCTTCTTTATTTTACATATTTTTATTTTGGAGTTGTAATGAGCGGAGTTACAATGTCATGGAACTTAAGCTCCATTTATTATGCTCCTCATTCGGAAGTTGCAAATTATCAGGCTGTGCATATTACGCTTACCGGCGTGCGCGGGTCGTTTGCTCCATTCATCGGCTATTTTTTATTAAAATATATTTCTATAGAAGCTACTTTTATCGTTTCATCATTTATTTTTCTGATCGCCGGTGTGAGGATGATGAAAGAAAGCAGGAGAGTTCAATTAAGTATTAAGTAAAAAGTATGAAGTAATAAGTATTATGCATTGTGTATTAAGTATTGAGTTTAATTCTAAATTCTCCTTTCAACTACCACAGCCGTACCGTAAGCAAGCACTTCAGTCACTCCGGCAGCGATTTCATTTGCATCATACCGCATACCGATTATTGCATTAGCGCCGACTTCTTCTGCATGTCTTATCATAAGATCATATGCATCCTGACGGGTTTTTTCGCAAAGCTCTGTATAAAGTGTGATGTCACCTCCTACTAAAGTTTGAAAGCCTGCACCGATATTTGCAAATACATTCCTTGATCTTACTATTATCCCTCTGACTATGCCCAGATTTTTTGAAATTCTGCATCCTTCAAAATCAAACGCAGTGGTAATAAAGCTTCTATCCATAATTTTTTATTTTTACAAAGATATTGAAATCAACTTTTATATGCTATAATTAAGGCAGTTACCAAATAACATTCGTTGTTTTTCTGAGATTGTCTAGCGGGGTCGTCTCATTTTGGATCCTTCACTGCACTACGCTTCGCTTCGTTTCGTTCAGAATGACAACGCGACAGTGGCAGTTACCAAAAACATTCGTTCGTTTTCAAAGACTGTACCGCGACTCTCTTCATTTTGGATTCTTCACTGCACTACGCTGCGCTTCGTTTCGTTCAGAATGACAAGGCGACAGTGGCAGTTACCAAAAACATTCGTTCGTTTTCAAAGACTGTACCGGCGCGGCTCTCTTCATTTTGGATTCTTCACTACGCCGC
>JBDTWU010000297.1:0-2043 GCA_040006535.1 bacterium
GGAAGAAGGTATCCGGAAATATATTCTCTTCTGCGTCGAAGTCAAACTATTATTGTAAATTCACAATGAACTTTCTTTAACCTACTTTATTTTGAACGATCAAAAGAAAGCTGGTAAACACCTTTCATAAGGGTTATTGGAATCGTTTAGGAAAGAGTTAAGTGATAGTAGATTCACAAATGAAACAAATCTTATTCAATTCGTAAACCCTTCAGGAATCAGCCAAAATAAAAATGTCAAACATTCAAAAAATATTCTTCATAATTGTATGCATCGCTGTAACTTCAAATACTTCTCATTCACAAGAAAATCCGGATGACTTCGGATATGAAGACAAGATCCGCATACGCGAAGCTTATAATATTTTTAACAATTATGGAAATCAGATCTGGAAAAACTGGGATACTGCACCGTTCGCTTTACTTCTTGTTACAAATGAATTTGAATATCTGATCAATCACACAAATCCATCCGGTGATTTTCAATTGGTTGGTTATGATTCGATAATTGAGACAAATATTTATTCGAGGCCACGGCAATTTAATAAAAATTTTCAGGCAACATTTCCCGCTGTCAATGGAGTTTCAACAATTGTAATTGGCACTCCTGTAAATACGGGACGTTCAGGCATGGACTGGATCAACACCGTTCTGCATGAGCATTTTCATCAGCTTCAGAGTTCGCGATCAGATTATTATTCTGCAGTAGACTCGCTGGATCTTTCAGGAGGGGACAATACAGGAATGTGGATGCTCAATTATAAATTTCCCTACGATGATTCTCTTACAGTAGAAAGATTTAATGCAGTTATTAAGTCGGCAAAGAAAACTTTTATGTCAATTGATAAATCTGATTTTGAAAAAAATTTAAAAAACTATCTTACTAAGAGAAAACATTTCAAATCTATCTTGAATGACAAAGATTATAAATATTTTTCATTTCAGATATGGCAGGAAGGAATAGCAAGATATACTGAGATTAAGATAGCCGGAATGCTCAAAGATTCGTATTCCCCCGGAAAAGAATTTAAAGAATCAGAAGACTACACTCCGCCGGATCTATTTTATACAAACATATTAAACAGGTTGCTTCTGAAGGCAGACTCACTGAAACTTTCTTCAGACCGGAGAAATTCTTTTTATACATTAGGTGCATTAGAGGGATTGATTCTGGATAGAGTAAATCCTGATTGGAAAGATCTTTATTTTGCAAAAAAGTTTTTTGTTGAGGAATATTATGAGAATTAACATAGCCATTTATTAGGGAAGAGTGACTGCAGGTTACAAATTCTAATAGCCCTCAGTATACCTCCCCAATTTTCCACCACGTAAAACAATACTTTTATTCTGCGCATCAACTTTTATCTTTATTGCATTTCCAACTTTGATTTTATCAAAGTGTAATGTATTTACGAACCATGTTGTATTTGTAATGTAAGCCGGTCCGAAGCCGTCGTTCACTTGGAGCTTAAGATGAATTATTCTGTTGATCTCACCTCCGGTAAGACCCTGTGAAATACTAACGACAATTGCAGTCGCCGGCCTTGCCGGTTTTATTTTTGCACGGAGCTCAGAGGCAAATTTTGAATTTTTCTTAAAGCTTCTGTACATAAAGAAGAACATTGATCCAATGATAAGACCGGGAATTGCAAATGAATCTAATAAATCAGATCTCCTGTATCCATTTAGAAAATAAATTGCTGCAAAGTTAGTGAATTGAAACTTAATAATAAACTTAATGACCTGATAATATTTCAAAAGGAATTTTATCACATTCATCCAAAACGCTTATTGTAAAATTCACTATGAACTTTGATTTACATTCTTTCTTTTGAACGATCAAAAGAAATAACCAAAGAAAAATCGCCCGCTGATGAAACAATTAGCGGAATTTTAGTTTGAAAGCTAAAAAGATTTTCATGGAATGAGTGATGCCTCTTTCACTTCTAATTCGAAAATCTTTCCCAACGCTTTCAAACTAAAATTCTAAACGCCATTGTTTCACAGGCGGGTTGTTTTTAAAAATATTATTTTAATTTACTTT
>JBDTWU010000298.1:0-9919 GCA_040006535.1 bacterium
TTGATCCTTCGATCTTTATTTCATCAAGCACAGGATTGACCAATGCGTCATTGGCAGCTTTGTCAGCACGGTTTTCTCCGCTCGCTACCCCGGTTCCGATCATTGCATCTCCCATGTCTTTCATAGTTGTTTTAACGTCCGCAAAGTCAAGATTTATTTCGCCGGTCTCGGTGATGATCCTGGAAATTCCTTTTGTAGCATTATATAAAACTCTGTCAGCAAGCTCGAATGCCTGTTTACTTGTAGCGTTCTTGCTGGTCAGCCTCAGAATATTCTCATTTGGAATTATTATCATGCTGTCAACTTCACTCCTGAGTTTTTCCAATCCTTTATTTGCCAGTTCCATTCTTGGCTTACCTTCAAAATGAAATGGCTTCGTTACAATAGCAACAACCAGTGCATTCAGTTTTTTTGCAATTCGTGCTACAGCAGGTGCTCCGCCCGTTCCTGTTCCGCCTCCCATGCCTGCAGTTACAAATACCATATCACTGCCTGCAAGTAATTCTTCTATCTCACTTCTGCTTTCCTCTACTGCTTTAAACCCGACTTCTTCTTCCATTCCCGTACCGAGACCTTTTGTTAAGCTTCGGCCGATCTGAATCTTTGCTTCCGCATTATTCTTCTCCAATGCCTGAGCATCAGTATTGATAGCAATAAATTCCACTCCCTCAATACCCTTATTAACCATTGAATTCAAAACATTTCCCCCGCCGCCGCCAACGCCTACAACTCTTATCTTAGCTCCGTTCTGATTGTTTAAAACTAATTTAATGGCCATTTTTAGTTATCCTTTCGTGTTATTTAACTTACTTATAATAAAATATTTTATATTTTTTAAAAATTTTAATTTGAAATTCGTATTAAATACTGATTCAAAGCTCATCAAACCATTCCTTCACTTTTTTAAAAATTCCGCTCACAGTAAGTGTTTTTCTTTTCCTTCCTTTCTTGAATTCAGATATTTTATTTATATCATTCATAGTCTTTAACCTGTGAAGCACCAGACCTACTCCTGTGGCAAATATTGGATTTTCAACTTCTTTAATTAATCCGCCGGTAAGACCTGTGGGAATTCCCAGATTAACTTCCATACCAAGTATATCTTCCGCGAGCTCCTTAGTACCTTTAACAAGTGAACCGCCGCCGGTAATTACCACACCTGCATGAAGTTCTTTTGCGATCTGAGAATTTTGGATTTCTATTGCCGACAATTCAAATATATCCTGCATCCTCGCCTGTATAATTCTTGCAAGAATGCTTTTACTTGTTCTCTTGGGAATTTTTCCTTTAATTGATTCAACCGTGATCTCTTCATCATTCAATATTTCCGATACCATTGCATAACCATACTCTCTTTTAATTCTTTCTGCCTCTGCTTCGGAAATTCCAAGTGCTTCTACTATGTCATTTGTCACTAAATTTCCCGCGATCCCGATACCGGCAGTATATTTCAAAACTCCTTTTTTAAATACCGCAATGTCCGATGTCCCCCCTCCGATATCTATCATAGCTACACCAACTTTCTTTTCCGTCTCGTCAAGAACAGAATATGAGGAAGCGATCGGTTCGAGAACTATATCATCAATATCCACGTCACAGCTTGTCACACACTTCGAGAGATCATCAATTGAAGATACAAGCCCGGTAATTATATTTACTTTTGCTTCAAGTTTGATCCCGAACATTCCTACAGGTGTTTCAAATATTCCATCTTTGCCGTCAATAATATATTCCTGCGGAATGACATCAATGATGGTAGTATCGCTGGGCAGCTTCATGATCTTCGCCTGTTCAATAAGTCTTGCAACATCTTCTTCCTGAATAATTCTATCCGGGTTATTTATGCCTATTATGCTGCTTGATTGGATGCACCGTATATAATGTCCTGCGATGCCTACCGAAACTGAATTAATTCCCACACCTGAATTTAATTCGGCTTCTTCGAGCGCCGCCTTTATTGACTCTGTTGTTTTATTAGGATTTACAACAATGCCCCTGTGCAGCCCGAATGACGGAGCTTTTCCAATACCAAGAATATCAATACTGTTATCTTGTTTTACTCTCGCAACTATAACGCAAATTTTTGTTGTCCCTACATCAAGACCTACTATAATATCTTCTTCGATAACATTCTTTGCTTTCTTCTTTTTTGCCATTATTTAATTGTTAGAGTTTACAATCACTTCATTCGCATATCTTAAGTCTACATAATTTATTTGCTTTTTCAGGTGACTGTCAAGTGCCTGCTTCAGATAACATTCAAAAATAGTCAGCTTATTCAGCAGTAAGTTTTGATATTCCGTATTTGAAATGCTTTCCCTGTATCTTCTCGGGAAATAAAAAGGACTCGAATCTTCAGCAAGATATAACACAGCTTTGCCGGTATCGGATAAATTTATTTCCGAAATATTATTGTAGGCTATCTTGCTCTGTTTGTAAGTATTCAGTATAAGAAATAGTGCCAGTCTCAAATCTTCCTTGTTATATTTTTTCAGCGGGTTGGGATTATTTTCAATTCTTACTCCGCTTATCACAGGCAGATCATACATTTTGGATGAATTTTTAAATGGAAATATATCAAGCTCATTATCAATCAGTTTAATTTCATTCTCTCCGTTTAATATTGCAACCGGTCTTCTTTCTATAATTTCAATATTGAGTTCTGAAGGGAGGTCAATGCTCACATAAACTTTCTTTACTTCAGGATGTTTTGCGATTCTGTCCTGTATAAGATCGATATTTATTTCATCTGAGCTTATGAGCGAATCTTTAAGTCCCGCTATTCTTAACACTTCATCTCTAGATATAGTAAAATTCCCCGTAAGTTTGATCTTGTCCAGAGTATTTCCGCTTCGCCACTTTATTGAAAAGATCGTAAGCGCTGCAACAATCAGTACTATGAACACGAAAATTATTTTCTTATTATTCATAAAGGCACCATCCAGTTTAATTTGACCTTGACCCTTTTCACAAATTTTTCACAAAGTTCCGTAATATCGCCGGCACCCTGAAATATTATGACATCCCCTTCTTTTGTTATACTTTCAAGAAGATTCAGAATTTTTTCATTGTCGTCTATGTAGTAACCTTCCAGCTTTATCTCTTTCCCCTGAACAGGTTTATTGATTGCATTATTATATTCGTTTAATATAAGCTCGCTGCTTACTCCCTTGATTTCCTTTTCACGCGCCGGATATATTTTTGCCAGCATCAGCATATCTGTTCCTGAAAAAGCTTCAGCAAATTCTTTATAGAAATCTTTAGTTCTTGTGTACAGATGCGGCTGAAATACCGTTATCACCCTCGATGGATTTATCTTCCTGATCGCGTCTAATGAAGCCCTGACCTCTGTCGGATGATGGGCATAGTCATCATAGATTTTTATTCCGTTATCGAATTTCAGCTCAAGCCTTCTTCTCACACCGAAAAAAGTCTTCATACTTTCATTGATCACTTCATTGTCAATATTTAATTGACTGGCAGTTAAATAGGCTGCTGCTGAATTCAGTATATTATGCTTTCCCAATACCTTTATTCTTATATCTGCATTGTTAATCCTGTAACCTATGCTGTTTTTATCAAAGCTTACATCTTCTATGGTATTGCTGTTACTGTTCTTAAATCCGTAAGTAATTTTATTTTTTAAGTCTTTTAATATATCCATAACATTTTTTTCATCACCGCAGCCGATTATTCTTACATTTTTTTTTGAATTCTCGATGAATTTTTTAAAGTTGCTTTTTATATCTTCAACATCCTTGTAAATATCCAAATGGTCAGCATCAATATTTGTAATGACAATCAGATCGGCCTTTAACTGTAAAAAACTTCTGTCGTATTCATCTGCTTCAACTACCGCAATATTGCTGTTGCCGATTCTCGAAGATCCGCCGTCCAGGAATTCTATATTGCCGCCGACGAACACTGTGGGGTCAACTCTGCTGTCCAGTAAAATCTTCGCAATCATTGCTGTTGTTGTGGTCTTTCCGTGGGTACCGCTGACAGCAATTACAAACTTATCATTTACTATATTACCGAGCGCCTCAGCTCTTTTTACAATTTGCATTTCGAGCTTTTTTGCCTTTAACAGCTCGGCGTTGTCTTCATTCACAGCAGAAGAATATATTACAAGGTCTGCATCGTCCGGTAAATTTTTCTCATCATGTCCTGCTGAAAATTTAACCATAAGCTTCTCCAGCCTTCTGGTTACAGGGCTTGCAGCAATATCACTTCCCGATACTTTATATTCTCTTTTTACAAGATATTCAGCTATTCCGCTCATCCCTATCCCGCCGATTCCGATAAGATGTATCTTCTTTACTCCTTCAAAAATATTTTTCGAATCACTCATTAGGCTTATTGATTATATATTCCTTTACTTTTTAAATTTTGTAATTTCATTTGTCTCCTTATGGATCAGCTTCTTTGTAATTGATCTGAATTCGTTCATTAATTCTCTCTCATTCTGGAAGTCGTTCATTCTGATCCGGAGCAGCCGTTTCCTGTTTTTTAATTTTAATTTCACGATCCTGACATCGCTTCTTTCTTCTGCTGCTCTGCTTTTCTCACGGGAGAATCTTAAATGAAGAATATCATTTATTGCCACTTCCCTTTGTCCGAACCTGTTTTTGAAAATTATTTTTGAGCTGTTGATCACAATCTCTCTTGCCCTGACCGTATTTGCAATAAGAACAATTAGAAAAAAACCTATGAATATTGTTATTATATAAATTATCGGATCCTTGACAACAACTTCAAAACTTTCCCGGAAAAATTTTCCTTTTATTAAAATATAAATTATTAAAGTTATAAGATAAATTATCAGCGACTTGTAATAAAAATCAAGCTTATATTTATAAACTCTTTCGTTCATCATTTCTTTATTAGTTTTATTGCTTCCTCCGCTATTTTTCTCGCTGCATCTGCATCGGAGAATTTGTTTACATTTACTCTCAGCTCTTCAAGTCTTTTGTTGTTAAAAATCAGATCCATAATTTCCTCCAAAAGCTTTTTTTCCATATCACTTTGCCGGATGAGTATCGCAGCTTGTCTTTCCTGAAGGCTCTTAGCATTCATCTCCTGATGACTTTCAGCTGAAGTTGGAAGTGGTATCAGAATTGAAGCCTTCTTCAGATAAGCTATCTCCATAATGCTGGTTATTCCTGCTCTGCAGATAACTAAATCGGCAGCTGAATAAGCAACATCTATATTGTCAATGAACTCTGATATCTTAATTCTGTCTTTTAAGTATGCAAACAGAATTTTAGTCTTCTCAAAGTCATTTTTTCCGGTCTGCCAGATTACGTTCAGATTATTTTCATACAATCTTTTAATGATCTTCCCGATCCCTTTATTGATTCCGCTTGCACCCTGACTTCCTCCGAATATAAAAATCGTTTTCTTATCTGGCGGAAGCTCAAAAATTGCGAGAGCTTTTTCCCTGGTAATAAAATTCAAAGAGCTTCTTACCGGATGAGAAATATTTACAATGTTATCTTTTCTCTTTAGGTATTTTTTTGTTTCATCAAAGTTAATTACAACCTTGTCTGCTTTGTCCGAAAGAAACTTTATCGTCCTCCCTGCAAAAGAATTTCCTTCCTGTATCAGAGTCGGGATCCTCATCATGCCTGCAATATAAACCACCGGTCCGCACACAAATCCTCCGGTCCCTATCACTACGTCGGGTCTGAATTTCTTTATGATCTGCCTGCACTTCCTTAAAGCAAGAATAATTTTAACAGGAAGCCTGATATTCTTTCCAATATTGCTCCTGTCAAACCCTGTGATATTAAGGGTTTCCAGGCTGTAATTATTTAAAGGAACTATCTTCTCTTCTATTCTTCCTTTTGCACCTATAAAAAGTATCTCTGCTCTGGTGTCGGATTTCCTGATCTCATCCGCAATCGCAATTGCAGGAAAAATGTGACCGCCCGATCCGCCCCCTGCAAATAAATATTTCATTATTGAATGCTTAAGCCGTCATCTGTCCCGTCCCTGTGTGAGGAGATATTCAGCAGAACACCAATTGCAATCGCGGAAAAAATTATCGATGTTCCGCCATAGCTTACAAAAGGCAATGTAACTCCGGTGGTAGGTATCACCCCGCTTGCAACAGACATATTTACCAATGCATTTAATGTTATCAATGTCGTGATCCCGAATGCCAGGTATTTACCGAATTCATCTTTGCACTGCTTTGCGATCTTGAATCCCCTTACCAGTATTAAAAAATATAAAACTAGTATTATAAAAGTCCCGATGAATCCGTATTCCTCTCCTATTATTGAAAAAATAAAATCTCCGTGCGCTTCCGGCAGAAAGAAATCACGCTGATTCGAATTTCCGGGTCCGATCCCGAATAGCCCTCCGTTGCCGAATCCTATTAATGCCTGCTGCAGCTGGTAGCTGGTGTTGCCGCTCGATTTATATTCTGAGTAAGATGAAATTCTTTCCATTATATAATTTTTCGACATGACAAAGACTGCAGCCAGCGGCAGCAATGCAGCAAGCGTAAATGCAATATGCTTTAATTTAGCCTGCGACAGTGATATCATTATTATGCATGTCGTAAATATTATAAGTGAAACAGAAAAATTCGGCTGCACCAGGATCAGTCCGGTGACCAGCATCACATAAAAAATTACAGGAAGATATCCTTTGTATAATAAATTTATGTAATCTTTCTTTCTTGCCAGTAGATTTGCAATATATAAAACAATAGCATATCTCGCAAACTCGGATGGCTGAAAGCTCAATGGACCCAGGTTCACCCATCTGCTCGCACCTTTAATTGCACCTCCGCTAAAAAGAGTGTAGAATAATAATCCAATTGTTATCCATATCAGCGGCTTTGAAATACTTTCTGAATATTCATAATCGATTCTTGCAACAATAAAAATTACCGCAATTGAAATTATTATTTTAATAGCGTGCTGCTTGATGAGATAATTGCTGTCCTGAAATTTTTCCAGTGCAAATGATGAGCTTGCACTATACACAGCTCCTATGCTGAATATCATGAGCAGCAGTACGGGCAGAAGGATCCAGATGTCTATTTTGTATTTGTGTGCCAATTTATTTAAGGCCGTTTACAAATTTTTTAAATTCATTTCCCCTGTGCTCGAAGCTGTCAAACATGTCGAAGCTCTTGCAACCAGGTGATAATAGTACCGAGTAATTTTCAGAAGAAGCTTTAAAGGATTTTTTAACCGCTTCTTCCATTGAATTTACTTTAGTGACTTTCAGATATTTGTTAAAATGATCGGATATTTTTTCCTTCGTTTCACCAATCGCTATTATTTCTTTTACTTTTCCTTTTATAAGCTCATCAATTACAGCATAATCATTTCCGGATTCCCGTCCTCCTAATATCAGTATCAGATTCTTATCAAAAGATTTTAATGCTACTGTCAGAGAATCTATATTGGTAGCTTTGGAATCGTTATAAAATTTTACACCATCTATCATCCGTACAAATTCTATCCTGTGCTCAACACCCTGAAATTTTTTCAGAGTTTCTCTTACAATTTCTTTTTTTATTTCCATAGCTCTTGCTGAAATAGTTGCAGCAAGTGAATTGTAAAGATTATGGTTACCTTTGATATTGATCTCATTTGTTTCCATAATAACTTCTTCAATGTTTTTTGATTTATCAAAATAAATCATTTTCCCGTTCTCTGAAAAACTTCCTGCCGAAACATTCTCTTTCATCAAATTAGATTTTATGCTGAAAAATGCTTTTACCGCCTTTGTATTCTCAATATTTTTTCTCAATATATCATCATCATAATTTATTATTGCAAGATCTTCACCGGTTTGATTTTTTGTTATTTCTAATTTCGCTTTCAGATAATCGTTAAAGCTGCCATGCCAGTCAATATGATCAGTTGTAATGTTCAGTATTACAGAGATTTTCGGCCTGAACTTATCTGTATAATACAGCTGAAAGCTGCTCACCTCAAGAACTACAACAGAATCTTCTTTCATATTTTCTACTACTTCAGAAAAAGCCACTCCAACGTTTCCACAGATTTTAACATCATATCCTGCATTCTTAAAAATTTCTCCGGTCAGCACTGTCGTGGTCGTTTTGCCGTTCGTTCCAGTAATCGCTATCACAGGGCATTTGCAAAACCAGTAGGCCGCTTCAATTTCAGAGTAGATCATTATGTTTGACTTCTTCGCCTTTACAAATACTTCACTCTCAGGCGGTATACCGGGGCTTGTTATGAATGCCTCGTTATCAAAAATCTTATCCGAATGCTTTCCAAGTTCATAATCTATTCCTTCTTCCTTTAAAATCTTTTCATCTAAATATTTCAGCTTGCCTTTTTCCGTGTGGTCGCTCAGAAATACTTTTGCACCATTCTTTTTCAGAAGCTTTGCAACTGCAATCCCGCTTCTTCCCGCGCCGAGAACTGTAAAAGAACTGTTCGAAATATCTTTCATCGTATCTTCAATGAGGCAAGTGTAAGTATAGCAAGCAGTATCGCCACTATATAAAACCTGACTACGATTTTCGGCTCCGGTGTACCCATCATCTCGAAGTGATGGTGCAGGGGAGCCATTTTAAAAATTCTTTTTCCTTCGCCTGTCCTTATTCTTGTGTACTTAAAATAATATCTTTGCATTATCACCGATAGTGCCTCCGCAAAAAATATTCCGCCAAGTATGGGAAGCATAAATTCTTTTTTTACTAGCACGCATAATGTTCCGACCGCACCTCCCAGTGCAAGTGAGCCCGTATCTCCCATAAAGACCTGAGCCGGATAAAAATTATACCATAAAAATCCGAGAGCTGCACCGCTTAGTGCCGAGCAATAAATTGCAAGTTCTCCGTTACCTCTTAAGTAAATTATGTTAAGATATTTTGCCGTCTCAATATTCCCTGATACATAAGCAATTATCCCCAGTGTAAGCGCAACTACTCCTACAGTACCCGTTGCAAGCCCGTCCAGTCCGTCAGTAAAGTTCACTGCATTTGAAGTTGCTGTGATGATAAAAACAATTATCGGTATATATATATATGAAAAATCAAACTCATAGCTCTTCAGAAAAGGAATTGTCGTGATCGAATGTATACCGTCAAACTGAGGTAAAAAAAATATTGCGCATCCCACTATCAATCCGACTGATAGCTGGCCAAGCAGCTTATATCTTTCAGCAAGACCCTTCTTGTATTTTTTTATAACTTTTAAATAATCATCTGAAAAACCCACCAGCCCCAAAGCAATCGTTACAAATAAAATTATTATTATATAAATATTGGATAGATCTCCCCACAGAAGTACCGGTATGATTACTGATAATAATATGATGAATCCTCCCATTGTTGGTGTGCCTGCTTTTGTCCAGTGAAACTGCGGGCCGTCTTCTTTCCTGGCTTCTCCGATCTGTTTTTTCTGTATGATCTTTATTATCCTGGGTCCTAGAATAAAGCTTATCAATAATGCTGTGATAGCTGCAAGAGCCGACCTGAAAGTAATAAACCTGAAAACATCAAATCCCGGAGGATTGAACTTTTCATTGATAAACTCGGCTAATTTATACAGCATATACTTTAGTTTTGTGAAATTCCTTTTACAACATCTTCCATTTTCATACCTCTTGACCCTTTTACATAAATAATATCCTTCGCATTTACATTTTTTCTTAACGTCTCTATCAGATCATCTTTGCTTTCAAAATAAAAATTATTTCTGATCTTCCCTGCATTGATGAAAGTATTGTATGATTCTTTTCCGAAAGTAAACAGGTGTTTAATTCCCAGCTTCGAAGCAAGCTTGCCAATACCCGAATGTTCTCTTTTGCTGCTCTGTCCAAGCTCCAGCATATCTGAGAGCACTGCAATTTTTTTTCCGGATGTTTTAAAATCCATCATCGTTTCAAGACCCATCTTCACAGATTCGGGATTGCTGTT
>JBDTWU010000299.1:0-2485 GCA_040006535.1 bacterium
AGGGACATTCGGTAACGGAGTTTACCGTTCCACCAATGACGGAGCAAACTGGATTCAGGTAAATGCCGGTCTTACTAATTTTAATCCGAGAGGATTTTTGGTACATGGGGCATATATATTCGCTTCTTTTTGGGGAGGTGGAATATATCGCTCTTCAAATAACGGAACTGACTGGTTTCCTGTAGGTTCGGGAATCACCAATCTGAATGACTGGAGAATAATAGAAGTGGGAAATAATTTGTTCTTAGCATCTTTTGGCGGAGGGGTTTACCGTTCAACTAATGACGGTCTCAACTGGACAACTGTAAATAGCGGCTTAACAAATCTCAATGTTTATTGCTTTGCATTGATTGGTTCAAATTTGTTTGCTGGTACAGCCGCAGGAGTTTTTACTACAACTAACAGCGGTGCTAACTGGTCTCTGGCAAATCAGGGCATAGTAGGCAGTGTCCAGACCATACTTTCTAAAGGTTCTAATTTAATTGCAGGAACTACCAGCGGTGTTTTCAGGTCAACAAACAACGGAATGACATGGACAGCTTTCAATCAAAGCCTGAGCAATCTGAACGTTCTGTCAATGGTGGATAATGATACTCATCTATTTGCCGGGACAAACGGCAGCAGTGTGTATCGCAGATTATTAAGTGAAATCATTATATCTGTTAATGTTATATCTACACAGGTTCCGGATGCATTCGGAATGTCACAGAATTATCCTAATCCATTTAATCCGGTTACAAAATTTAACTTTCAGCTACCCGGTTCTGAGAATGTTAAAGTAACGGTTTATGATCAGCTGGGAAAAGAAGCTGCAATTTTAGTAAACGAGAAACTGTCTGCCGGAAGCTATGAAGTAGAATTTAATGCTGCGAATTTTACCAGCGGAGTTTATTTTTATAAGATCGATGCCGGAAATTTTACTAATATAAAGAAAATGATATTATTAAAATAAAATACGACTTGCCGATTTCAACAAGCTTCACAGGTGTAATATTTCTGTGAGGCTTTTATATTTCAGATCTCAAATTAAATTTAGTTTAAAAATTGTTTTTAATAAATTGTAATGTTTTCAGTTACAATTGGAATTAATCTAAACTTAAACCCTTAATATGGAAAAGGAAAAACATATTCTCATTAACAATATTCACAGATACTTCGGAGTAGAATTTAATAACACAGCGTGGAAGTATTTTGCAAAAGAAAATAAAACACAAGAAGACATGGAAGATATGATCGGGTATGCTCAGAGCTCGCTTCTTCACTGGAAATTATTTTCAGGCGGAACATTTGCAAATGTACAGAGGGGAGAATACATGGTAGCAAAAGCGTACGCGCTGGCAGGCAATAAATCTGAAGCTATCAAACATGCTGAAAGATGCTATGAGATTACAGAAAAACATGCTGCTGAAATGGAAGATTTTGATTTTGCCTTTGCTGATGAAATAATGGCTCTGGCAAATGATCTGACTGGAAATAAAAATGAATTTCAAAAATATAAAGCTCTTGCCGAGAAAAAAGGTAATGAGATAAAGGATGAGAAAGATAGAAAAGTTTTTTTTGATACTTTTACAAAATATATTACGTCTGTCTGAATGTCACGCATCAATCAATGAAAAATTTATTACTTTAACAAACCTCACCAGGATTTTATGAAGTTTTTAAATCACATAACTTTTGTCGTTCATATTAATATTCCAGCATCTTTCCCGGATATCCCAGTGCAATATTCGCGGCAAAGCCCGCATTTACAATCGCTTTAAGACCATTGACCAGGCTATGCTCGCCATTAGTGTAATCATTTTCAGGAAGCATTACAATTACTGACACATCAGAAACAGGATTATAAAGCATCAGAGAGAGATAGCCTTTAATACAGCCATTGTGTCCATAACCGAGATCCTTAATATAAAAACATCCGAGTCCGTATGTTTTGTTTGAGTCAGAAACCGAATGCTGCATCAGATCGATACTGCTTTTAGTTAAAATGTTTTCACCTTTCATCATGGTCCGGACATATTTATTAAGCTCTGCCATGGTACCAATCCCGTTTCCTTCACCTACATGTGCTGACACATTCACATCCGAAAAAATTGTAATGCTGTCTTTTGTGAGCATCGTTCCCTTAACAAAGGGTTGCGGAAGCTTAACGTCCGATGCGATGTACGGAAATGAAAAATCAAGGGGAACCGGAGAATTTTTGCCGGTGACAAAGTCTTTAAGATAGTCTTCATATTTTTTATCTGAACCGCTTCTGAAGGAATATACTCTTTCAATAATCTCACTTAACATTGTATAGCCGGTGTTGCTGTAATGATAACCTTTTGTTGGAGGGAAAAAAAATAATCTGTGATGGGCATCCTGTTCAACCAATTCGTATAATTTCATCTGATGATCCGGAAAATTATACATCATATAATCAACATAGCTCAATCCGTTAAACCCGGGAACTGTATCATTATCAACATCATATACTCCGGCCGCATGC
>JBDTWU010000300.1:0-2149 GCA_040006535.1 bacterium
GTACATAATTATTGATCACGGCATCGCGCATGAACATATCTGTTTTTTTATCAAGACCGTAAAGGCTTTGGACTTCTGCCATGCCCTCATTGAACCATCCCGGGAAACTCAGAGAGATATTTTTTGAAATAATATTCTGGAAAGAGCCGCCATAATACATATCATTCATGAAAGCATGAAGAAGCTCGTGATGTATAACATGTCGGAAAAGATCATAATTTCCTTCAAACGGAACTAGAACTCTGTTCTTAAAAAGCTCAGTAACACCTCCTACACCTTCGGGAAGATATTCATCGAGAATATTATTCTGCTGAAAATCATTATGAGAATTGAACACGGCGATCATGATTCGTGATTCAATTGAATAATCAAGGTTGTGGGTGAGTGCAGCAAGTGATGATTCGGCAGCTGTAGCTGTGAACTCGGCAAGATATTCGCCGCCCTGGCTGAAATATATATCAAAATGCTTTGACTGAATAAATTTCCATTTGAATTCCTTATACTGGACTTTATTCTGTCCGAACTGTGAAAAGGAAACTGATGAATTAAATGAAATATTTATAAGGGAAAGAAGCAGGGTAAGGGTGAAAAAATACTTAATGCTTTTCATAAATGTGGCGTTATTTTAAGAATTTTCAATAAAAAGTAAGATATTGTACTAATAAAAAGTAAGATATTGTACTATAGAGTATGATTTAAATTTAGCGGCGAGGTTAGAATCGAATTCTTTCCACACCAAAAATAAAACACTAATTTTAAATATATAGTTCTTAAGTTATTTAGACGAAAAAAGAATAAAATACCTGTGGGGAAAGTTAAATTATTTTTGTATTAAGAACTAAGAAAAAATAAATATGGACAAAAGAGGGATGACTATTAACTTATAAAATTACTCTGCTGCTTCTTCGCCTTTTTTACCATTTTCGACGATGTCGCCTTTTTTGAAAATGATCTGCTTTAATATAGTTGACCATTCAGGTTTCTGACGAAGTAAGAATTCAAGGTCCATTCCAAAGTGCTTCATTTCTTCCTGCTGAGCATTTTCCATGATCGCTTTTGCATCCTTGTTCTTTTCCAGCGAAATTCTTTGCTCATACCATCCAATAGCTTCTGCTTCTTCCGTTAATGAAGTTATCATTCTTGCGAAAGTACGCGTTTTCTGTGAAAGCTCATCAGCCGGTTCATGATATTGATCGAAACCCATAGTTATTTATTAGTTTTAAATTTTTAAGAATTAAATGGAATAAATTTTTTTAAACTCTGCTGTTAAATAGCTAATTGCTGGCCAAAATAAAATAAACCCTAATACTAAAAGAGTTTTTATTTTGCCCCGACCTTTAGGTCGGGGTTAGATTTCAAGTATTCCGGCTTTAGCCGAATCTCCCTATAATGAAGGTTCGGCTAAAGCCTAACAAGATAAATCATCTACCACTAATACTCATATCATATCATGTTCCTTAAAAGAAAAATAATCATCTGAGCGTGAAAAAATAATATGGTCAAGTACTTCAATACCTATAACTTTTCCAGTTTCTTTAAGTCTGGCTGTGATATTAATATCTTCTTTAGAAGGATTTGTATCACCCGAGGGATGATTATGAGCTACGATAATAGAGTTTGCGCATTTTTCAATTGCGATCTTAAAGGTTTCACGAGGATGTACAAGACTTGCATTTATGATACCTGATGTTGCAATACGACAGTCAATAAGTTTGTTCTTTGAGTTCAATGAAAGTACATAAAAGCCTTCGGCATCATAGCTGATATCCATTTCTTTTATTTTATGGATAACAAGATCGGGATTTGTCAGAGAAAGATCCTTATTATTTTTTAGTTCGCTTTTCTTGATCTCATTATTTATTCTACGCGCGATTTCGAAGCAGGCATTCAGCTCAATAGCTTTTGCGGAGCCTATCCCTTTATTTTCCATAAGCTGTTCTGTAGAAGTACTGCAAAGATCTGTCAGATTTTTATATTTGCGAAGCAATTCTGACGAGCGTTCTGTTACAGAAACACCTTTAATTCCTGTTTTCAGCATTATAGCTATAAGTTCATCATCACGTAAATTGCCGGCTCCATGCTTAAGCAGCATTTCACGTGGCATTTGCTCTTTTGGAGTTTCCTTGAAATTTGAGAGATCCGATCGGTT
>JBDTWU010000301.1:0-12178 GCA_040006535.1 bacterium
GCTTTTTAATTCTTTGAATATATCTGAAAAACTTTATAGCAAAAATATTTTAAATAGTTACTTCAATCATTTCATAATTTTTCATATTGAAATTTTTTAAATTTTGTTTTGTACTAACACTGGTTTTTTTTAGTGCAATTAATTCGTACTCACAAACATCACCATCGCTGCAGCTTAGCTTCGGTCTCTCATTTCCAGCAGGAGGATTCAAGGGAGATCTTATTACGACAAACGATTCCGGCGTTTCTTTTATTAATTCTGATTTCATCAAAAAAAACTATGCAGCTTCAACCGGAGCTTCTGCATCAGGAATTTTGAAATTTCCGATAGAGAAAAAGGGGATTATAAGTGCTATTGTAACAGGTTCCTACTCATATTTCAACGCTTTTAAAAGAAGTACATTGGCAGCTACAATTGAAAACAATATTACTATTCCCGTAACTTTTGACAGCAGACTATCGACTTCTACATTCGGTTTGGGAATTGAAGCTTCTCCCTTTTCAAATTCCAGGTTAAGTCCATTTGTAAACGGTAGTCTTACTTTAAACATCATAAGCTTGACGGTTTCAAAAAATGATTTTCCGAGTGTCCTGTTCAACGATGCATTTCGAATGGGTATACTTGTCAATGCCGGAGTCAAGTATAAACTTTCAACGGAATATTCACTTGTAATCGGTGGAAGCTATCATATGAGTAATTTATTTTTTAAAACACACAAGGAAAATTTCGGTGACCGTATCGAATACAACAGGGAAAGTGTTCCGATCAATGATGAAGAAGGAACATTTTACAGTAATTTGTCCAATCCAAATTCAGCAGCTTCTTTGGTAAGCGGAAGTGGCAAAAAAGTTAACTGGTGGAATTTTAATGTAGGTCTAAATATTAAATTGGGAAAATCTGAAAAAAAATAATTATATTACAACTAAAAATTCAATAATTCAAAGATGATGAAAACTAAAATTTTTTATTCCTTATTATATTTCAGCAGTATATTGTTTATTACTTCCATTATGATAAGCTGCAGTAAGGAAAATAAACCGCAAGTTACAAAAGAGAATAAAAAGAAAGATGATACGACAAAAAATACCACGACTACTTCCGGCAAGGGCTCAGCCGGTAGAGAATTATTTTATATGAAGTCATCTGAAAATAATATTGCATGTGCAGATTGTCATAGTGATGGCACAAACAGGAATAATCTTCTGACAAAATATTTTTCAAACATCGAGGGAGCAAATAAAAGATCGTCAACATATCACGGTAAGTTTACCGGTGAGGAAGTTATGAAACATGCCGGTGGAGCTACTGTATGCTGGGAATCATATATGAGAATGAAGTCGCCCATGACAGAAGATCAGATAAAAGATCTTAATGAATACTATGCATCACTGGCTTCTGAAGTTTCCCCTGAAGTAGTTACTTACGAAACGATTGCTCTGCCGATAAGAGATAAAACGAAATTAAAGGAAGTTCAGAAGGTTATTATGGATATGAAGGGCGATCCGGTTAAAGGTGAACAATCTTTTAACAACGCGTGTGTTTTTTGCCATGGACCTAATTCCAATATAAAAAAAGTGCCTTCAATACTGGAAGATTTTGATGGCAATGCAAAATCTATTATTTACAATGTTAGGTTAGGGGATGAAGCCATGCCTTTCTTTAAGATTCATCCGCTTGGTGATCAGGACCTTGCTGATATTGCAGCTTACATTATGCAAAAAAACGGTAAATAAAAACGGTTTTAAATAAAATAGTGGAAACCCGGGCGGTTCTTTCCTCTATTTTTGTTTAATATTTTTTATAGAAATAAAAGATATAATATAATTAAGACAACACCCGCTACTGAGATTGTTGTATAGTCTTGGATCACTCCGGTCTGAATCTTTCTCCAGTCGAAGCCTATATTAGAAATATAACGGGCAATACCATTTACAGTACCGTCAATTATTTTCATATCAAATATTTTCCAGAGAAAATTTTCCGAAGTTTTTTGTATAGGTACGACTACGGCATTTTCATAGACTTCATCAATATAATATTTATTTTCAAGCACCTTTCCAAGTCCTGATTCGGGTTCAAACTCATCTTTTCTGAAATATTTCCTGAATGCTAATGTTATAGCTACAACGGAAACAAGTACAGAGAGAGCAATTAAGATTAGTTCGGTACTTACAGCAAGCTCTGATGGTTGATGCATAGCTTCTAATACTGCATATGACTTTTCAAAAACAGGATCAAGCCATTCTTTAAGATAAGTTGGGATTCCGAATATGTGAGGTATACCAATAAATCCGCCAACAACTGAAAGTAGTGCGAGTATCATAAGGGGAAGAGTCATTGTCAAAGGAGATTCATGAGGATGTACATGATTTTCGTTATATCGTTGCCTGCCATAAAAAGTGAGAACAACTAATCTGAACATATAGAAAGCTGTTAACCCTGCAGTAATTAAAACTAAGATCATAAAGGGTAGACCAACCTCTTTGAATGTCTCCAGGATTATTTCATCTTTGCTGAAGAAACCGGAGAGAGGGGGAATACCGGCTATTGCCAGAGATCCAATAAAAAAAGTAATGAAAGTAATTTTCATCTTATTTTTTAATCCTCCCATTTTCGTAATATCCTGCTCATCATGCATACCATGAATGACTGAACCGCTGCCTAAGAATAATAATGCTTTAAAGAATGCGTGCGTGATCAGGTGAAATATTGCAACCCAGTATACACCTGTGCCTAATGCAATGAACATAAATCCCAGCTGCGATACAGTTGAATAGGCTAATATTTTTTTAATATCGTTTTGTTTTAAGGCAATTGTCGCAGCCATTATCGCTGTTAATATTCCGATAAAGAAAATTAAAGTCTCTGCAAGAGGGGACATTGCATAAAGCAGCGATGTTCTGGCAATCAAATATACACCTGCTGTAACCATAGTGGCTGCATGAATGAGAGCGGAGACAGGAGTAGGACCGGCCATAGCATCAGGAAGCCATACAAATAAAGGTATTTGGGCAGATTTACCTGTTGCCCCGAGAAACAGCAACAGGGCAATAGTTAAAAGAAGACCATCACCAACAGGGGATCCGCTTATATTTTCGAGAAATTTTGAGATTTCCAGTGTATTAAAGTTAGTGAATATGTAAAACATGGCAAGCATGAATCCGAAATCTCCAATACGATTTACTATAAATGCCTTCTTAGCTGCTACTCCGGTAAATGTCTTTTCATACCAAAAGCCAATAAGGAAATAAGAGCACAACCCGACCCCCTCCCATCCTAAAAACAAAAGTAAAAAATTATCCGCAAGGACAAGGTTCAGCATTGCGAAGATAAAAAGATTGAGGAAAGCAAAAAATTTTGCAAAGCCCGGATCTCCGTGCATATATCCAATTGAGTAAAGATGGATCAGAGCTCCGATGCCGGTCACAATAAGGACAAGAGATATCGAAAGCGGATCTATATAATAAGCATAATTAACTGAAAAGTTTCCGGCAGCTATCCAGTTAAAATAATTTAATGTAATACTTCGTGAACCCGGCTCATTAGAAAGCAATTCAAAAAACATGAATGTTCCTATGATGAAAGGAATAAAAACTGCAAGAGTTGATATAGCACCAATAACTTTTTCATTCCTGATTTTTTTTCCGATTAATCCGTTGATCAAAAATCCTGCAAGAGGCAATATTGTAACGAGGTAAAATGAATTAGACATTAACTAAATAGAATTATTAGATTTACCATTTAAGGATATTTATTTCGTCGATATTTACGGATTCTTTATTTCTGAATAACGCTATAACAATAGCAAGCCCTACTGCAGCTTCTGCCGCAGCCACAGTCATTATTATAAATACAAATATCTGGCCATTTATATTTCCAAGATATGAGGAAAATGCAACAAAAGTCAGGTTTATAGAATTCAGCATAAGCTCTATGCACATGAATATGATAATTGCATTCCTTCTTATAAGAACTCCGATTACTCCGGTGCAAAATAACATTGCACTCACAATAAGGTAATAATTAATTTCAATCATATTGCAGCAAAAATAAAGATTAAATTTGTCAATTAAAATATATTAAACACTATGATATTTTTGATATTTTTGATAACACTTGCCTGAACAGGGGAATATAAATCATAAAGAGCATAAATTATCAACATGGTTTAACTTTACATAATATATATTATATAACATATTGGACAGAAATGTATTTACTATTTAGCAATTAATTTAAATAATGCGAGTGACCTTATTGTGTTATGCTTACCTGAAATGTTAATTAAATTACTTAAAACTTTTTCAATAATATTTTTTTGGATATTCAAATTCAGGCAACCCTGCAAATGTGAATGGAGCTGAATTTCAAAATAATGCGCAGATAGAAATGAAACATTCATTAACTCTCTTTCCTGCAGTCTTATTCCTTTTCGGCCAAATACTTTTCCATATCCTTCGATCAGCATCCATTCTTTAAGATCCGGGCTTAATACGAACATATTTTCAATTAACTTTTTATAATTCTTTTTATAGATTAATTTCCCATTGCTTATTCCTGAACTTCTGAATTTGTCAAAATCATATTCAGCTTTGGGAGTTTTCGTATCAGAATAATATTTTCTGTAGATCTTTAACGATTCAATTGTTGACGGAAAACCGCAGAACAAATAGCTTTGCAGAATCACCTCATAAAGCTTTTCCGGATTGTAATTTTGGTTGAAGAATTTAGATATTTTTCTTTCAAGTAAAATAAATTTATCCGAAGAAATACAGGCGGCAATTTCGGTTAATAATGTTATTTCTTTTGTAAGTTTAAACAAAATTTAATTATAGGATTTTGAAAATACTGGACATATATATTTTAAAGCAGTTTGTAAAAAATTTCTTCTTTGGACTACTTTGCTTTGTTATCATATTTGTTTTGGTAGATCTTTTTGAGAATATTGACAAGTTTATAGATAAAAATTTAAGCGGATTCCTTATCTTTCAGTATTATCTATGTTTTATCCCGGAGATTCTTAAGCTAATTACACCCGTTGGAATGCTTCTAGCCACATTATTTACAATAAGCCGGTTTAATAATTATTCCGAGATGACTGCCATCAATTCAGCGGGAGTAAGCTTATACAGGTTTACATTTCCTATTTTATTATTCGGGATGCTTATGACTGTCTTTTCAATTTATTTTAATGGCTGGATTGTACCTGAATCAAATTCACAAAAATTTACTCTTGAAAGAAATCATCTGGACAAAAATCAGATTCAGGGAATAATTCCTAATCTGCACATTCAGGATTCTGAAAATCAAATAATTACCATAAGCAGCTATAATGAATCAGACAAAACAGGGACAAATTCTTCTATTCAGATTTTCGACAAGAGTAACTTATCTCGGCTTGACTTCAGATTTGATATTAAATTTATGAAATGGGATCAAGCAAAAAATGAATGGAAACTGATCGGCGTTTCAAAAAGAGAATTTGATTCGGCGTCTTCAGAAAAAATTTCATTCATGGATACCGTAAATATTTCTTCAATTCCTGAAATAAAAAAAATATATCTCTCCCCCGCTCAGATTTTAAGCAAGCAGCTGAAACCCGATGAGCTGAAGCTGAGTGATCTGAACAATTTTATAAATACAATGGAGGAAAGCGGACAAAACGTTTCGAAAACAAAAGTTGATTATTATTCAAAGATTTCATTTCCCTTTGCAAATATAGTTGTAATATTATTTGGAATTTCTTTAAACTCAGGCAAGCGCAAGGGTGGAGCTGCGCTTCAGTTTGGAATAAGTATTTTAATTGCTTTTGTATATCTGGGATTCGTAAAGGTGTCGCAAACGTTTGGCTATAATGGAGAAATTAGCCCTATTATCACTGCATGGCTTGCCAATATAATATTCTTCATAATAGCTGTTTTGAATCTAGTGAGAAAAAATATATTTCTGAAATAATTTAATTAATTTTTTCTTCTTTAGGATTTACAGGTATTTGAAAACCCATACCGCCGTTATTAGGATCACTCTGCACAATAATTTCTCCGTACTGATTTTCATATCTCTGTATATTTTCTTTGATTGCTGCTGAAAATAATTTTGCGTGCTGTGGGGTCATTATTATTCGTGAGTGAACTTTTGCTTTTGGAACTCCGGGAAATATTCTTGTAAAATCAATTATGAATTCAGCAGGTGAATGAGAAATTATTGCAAGATTAGAATAAATTCCTTCTGCTTCTTTTTCACCCAGTTCAATATTAATTTGCTGGGGTGGGAGAGCAGCATCCTTATTATTATTATTACTGTTATTACTATTATCGTTATTCATTAATGTATTATTTTTGTTTTAAAATAAATTATTAATTTTGAAATTGCAAAGTATATTCTTTTATTTTAGAAGACAGCTGTATTATATTCTTGAATTACCTAATGAAATTAAGTAATTTGAAAAATTAATTTATTGCATAAATGAGTTTACTCGTTATTGGTTCAATTGCTCTTGACACAATTGAAACACCTTTCGGAAAAGCAGAAAGAACACTGGGCGGATCCGCAACATTTATTGCAACATCGGCAAGTTATTTTACACACCCTGTTCGTCTTGTCGGAATTGTAGGATATGATTTCCCCTTGGAAGAAATTGAATTTCTTAAATCCAAAAAGATAGATGTGTCGGGTTTGGATATCTCAAAAACCAAGAAAACCTTTCACTGGCACGGCAAATATAACTTTGATCTTAATTCCAGGGAATCTTTGCTGACTGAATTAAACGCATTTGAAACGTTTGATCCTCTGATCTCCGACAAATTTAAAGATAGTGAATTTGTTTGTCTGGGTAATCTTCATCCCCTGTTACAAAAAAAAATAATTGATCAGGTTACAAACCCTAAACTAATAATGTGTGATACGATGAACTTCTGGATCGAAGGTGCTTATGATGATCTTCTTAAGATATTAAAGCTTGTTAACTTACTCGTGATTAATGACAGTGAAGCTAGAGAGCTGTCAAAAGAATTTAATCTTGTAACAGCAGCGAAAAAAATAATGAGCCTGGGACCCGACATTGTAATAATAAAAAAAGGTGAACATGGCGCTTTACTTTTTGTAAATGATATGATATTTTCGGCTCCTGCCTTTCCTCTTGAACAGGTATTTGATCCGACCGGGGCAGGAGATACATTTGCCGGAGGAATGATGGGATGGCTTGCCAAGACAAAGGATTTATCGGACAAGAATTTAAAATTAGCTGTAATATACGGCAGTGCAATGGCATCTTTAGCTGTAGAGAAATTTTCATTAGATGGTATCAGAGATTTAAGCCAGGAAAAAATAATGGACAGATTTAATGAATTCAAAAAGCTCACTCATTTTGATGAAGTCAGTTTATAATCTTGCAGATAACGAAACTTGAAATTTATTTAAGCGTATTCCTCTTTGAGTTATGGCTATTGTTAAAACTGAAGCATTTGTATTAAAAAGCATTAGGTACGGGGAGACAAGCAAAATCGTTACTTTGTTTACTAAGGATTTTGGAAAAATCAGCGCTATAGTTAAAGGTGTCAGAAATAATAAGTCTAAACTTTGCGGTACGATGGAAACAATGAATTATATTAATATTATATTTTACAAAAACAACCGTGAACTTCAACTTATTTCAGATGCCGAATACAAAAGTTCATTCAAAAATATTTTCTCGGATTTTGAAAAGCTTCAATGCGGATACAAGATCATTGATGTAATAAACAGATCGGTCGTTCAGAATGAATCCAATGAACCGATCTTTGAATTACTGATAAAAATATATTCCGGCCTGAACAATTCTACCCGTAACTATCTTTACTTTGTATTGTATTTTCAGATTGAGTTAGTGAAGATTTTAGGATTAAGCCCGGATTTTTCAGAGTTACTAAAAGCAAGAGAAACTTTTTATGATGATAATGAATTTTACCTCAACGAATCTTCCCTGAAGAATTTAAAGATGATTAGCGAGAATGAAATTCATAATCTTATTTATCTTAACATACAAAAGGATTCCTTAGAAAAATTAATCAATAGTTATGAAAAATATATATCTTCACATACACATGGTTTCAGATACAACAATTCAACTAAAGTTTTCCAAGAATTAAACAATTCTATCTGAAAGTTTTTACTGATTAATTTACTAAAAATTAATTAATTTAAAAAAATATATTTAAGGAGAAAATAATAAATGTCAAAAAAATCAATAATTTTCGCAGGCTTGTTATTAGTACTAGCCCTTTCATTTGGAGGATTGCTTGTCGCAAATTTTGGTAATGTGAAACAAATAATTGCCGGTTCACAAGTGGATTTTAAAACCACACCTCCCATTCAGGAACCGAATTCCCAGCTTAAAGGATTAAACGATGCTTTTGTAGAGATTGCCAAAATAGTAACACCAACAGTTGCCTATATTGAAGTAACTACGAGTGCTCCTGAGAAAGGACCGGATATGGACCAAAACCAGTTGCCATTCAATTTACCTCCGGAATTTAAAATGCCGGAAGAAGGACCCGGGAGAGGAAGCGGTTCAGGAATTATTATTAGTGCAGACGGTTACATCCTGACCAATAATCACGTGGTTAAAAATGCATCTGAAAACGGAATTAAGGTAATTTTAACAGACAAGAGAGAATACACAGCAAGACTTATAGGAGTAGATCCTAACACAGATGTTGCTGTCATAAAAGTTGACGCTTCAAACCTTCCTGTAGCTACTATTGGAAATTCAGATGAAGTACAGGTGGGACAATGGGTGGTGGCAATAGGTAATCCATTAGGATTAAATAGCACTGTCACTGCCGGAATAGTTTCAGCATTAGGAAGAAATATTCAAATGGGAGGTGACAGCTATGCAATAAATAATTTTATTCAGACAGACGCAGCGATCAATCCGGGTAATAGCGGTGGAGCTTTGGTCGATATTAATGGCTCATTGATCGGTATTAATACTGCTATCAAAACAACGAATGGATATTATCAGGGATATGGTTTTGCAATTCCTATTAACCTGGCGAAAAATGTAGCTTCCGAACTAATGAAAAATGGTAAAGTTTCACGAGGTTATATTGGAGTTACAATTAAAGATGTTGATATCAAAGAAGCAAAAGGACTTGGATTAAATAAGGCGGAAGGAGTTTTAGTGCAGGATGTTATCACCGGAGGTGCAGGTGATGAAGGCGGATTAAAATCAGGTGATGTTATTTTATCTGTTGGCGGAAAAGATGTTAACGCTGCAAATGAACTGCAAACAATAATAGGCTCACATCATCCCGGAGATCAGGTAGATCTCAAGGTCTTCAGAGACGGCAAAACAATTGATAAAACGGTGACTTTAAAGCCTAAAGATGAAAAAGCTAATCAAACAGCTGAGAACACCATTCCAAAGGACAATACCGCAGACCTTACTTCCAAGAGTTTTGAATCCATTGGAATTACCGTGTCGTCATTATCAAATTCTTCAAAAGATAAATATGGCGTCGACAACGGGGTATTGATAACAGGAGTAAAAAGATTCTCCGAAGGTTTTGACAGAGGGTTGTCCGAGGGTTTGATAATTATTGAAGCAGATAAAGAAAAAATAAATAATGTTGACCAGTTAAGTTCGATTATGAGTAATAAAAACCAGGGTGATGTAATTTTGTTGAAGGTTAAAAATCAGCAAGGTCTTTCGAGGTTAGTTGCAGTTGAAGTTAAATAACATTGAATTTATTCTTCCGGAAACCGTAAAAGTCTCCGGAAGAAATATTTTATCCAAAATAACAATATAATCAATATCATTGTTGCTTTTTAAAATCATTTAGCTTATTTTTGTATTGATATGAAGAAAATATTTACATATTTATTGTCGGTAATAGCGATTTTTAGTTTGAGTATTAATATTTATGCTGAAACTAAAACTCACTCCGATAATACTTTGGAAGTTTCAGGCATCAAAAAGATTAATAATATTTCTGATGACTATAAGCTTTATCAAAACTTTCCAAACCCTTTCAACCCGGCCACAATTATCAGCTACAAATTAAATCAAAGCGGGTACGTTACTTTAAAGGTTTACAATTTAGTGGGACAGGTAGTAAAGACTCTTGTAAGTGAATATCAGGAAGCAGGAACATACAGTAAGCAATTTGACGCTTCAGTATTATCTGCTGGTATTTATTTGTATAAATTACAAGTTAATAACTTTACTTCGGTCAAACGAATGACACTTATAAAGTAAGATTTCATTTAATCAAATTATTTAGCAAGCAGTTGAGAATATTTTATATTTTTATATTCATCTCGATATTTTTTTTATTTTCCAACAGATCATTTTCACAAGGCGAAGTTATAGATGATTTTTCAAAAAAATCTCTTCCTGATTGGGTTTGGGGTGGAGTTGAAATGAAATATTCTCACAAGGAAGATAATAAAGAAAACGGCTTTGCGGAAATTGTTTCTAAAAAAACTTTTACGGGAAGCGGATACATTGGAAAAATTATACTTAAAAGAAAGCATCTTTTTACTGTTGGCAATTATATTAATATTATGTTAAAGGGTGTTAAAGATGATGCAACCATTAAAGTTCAATTGCTATATGATATTGATAATAACAGCACCTTCAATGAAGATCAGGATCTGATGTTGACTTCTAAACCTATCTCAATGAATTTTGACGGGTGGAAAGAAATAAAGGTAAAACTTGATCAGGAAAATTTCCAGATCATTTCAACTTTTCAGGATAATTTTGAAGTTACAGAAGAAAATGTGTATGCTGTTCAACTGGAATTTGAAGCTGGAAAAAATTATAAAGATAATACATTTGAAACCGGTATTGCATTGATTTCTGAAATTCCCAGCAAGGAAACGTTTACCGAAAATAATTCGAAAAATTCTTTAAACAAAGAATCCTATTTTAGTGCAAGAAACTACCCCAACCCTTTCAATCCGTCCACTACAATTACTTACGTTCTTTTACAATCTACCTTTGTTTCAATTAATGTCTATGACAGACTGGGAAGACAGGTTGTATCTTTAATAGAGCAAAATCAGGATGCAGGTGAGCATTCTGTAGAATTCAACGCCAGTGAATTCCCAAGTGGAATTTATTTTTACAGGATCAAAACTCCTGAAAAAACAGAGGTAAGGAAAATGCTTTTTACAAAATAAATTTTACTTTTAGTGTAAATCAAAAGTCCCTCAAAATATTTGACGGACTTTTTTTATTTTAGAGAAATATTTACTTTTATTTTATAATTTCTATACCTGCAGGAAATGAAGCCATTTCCATCCGGTTCGTAAGTAAGGTCAGATTTGAAATCTGTATAATCCTTGAACTCCCGGGTTTAATACTTCCCACTGTTGGGTGATGACCGTCAAACCCGGATTGAGTTTCGCATGCAATTATTGCGTATTGTCCGTCAGCACTAAAATCAACGCTGTGCGGCTGAATACCAACACCTGTAATCGTTGCCTGGACAGTCTGAGTTGAAGCGTTAATAACCGAGACTGTATTGTCATTTCTATTACAAACAAATACATATCTACCGTCATTACTGAATTTCAGTATTAGAGGATTTAATCCGACACTAATTGAATTAACTTGTGAAAGATCAGATGTATTATATACTCTCACCTGATTTGCAGCAGTGCATGTTACAAACAGCAAAGTATTATCCGGAGATAATGCACATTGGTAAGGTTTAAAACTACCTGTTCCATTTCCGCTGGGAGGAACTGATGGATCTATAGGAGATTTTATTAAACTATCGGTATTTGTAAAATAATTTGTATTTATTTTAAATATATACTCCCCCACCTGAGAAGTCGAATACAAGTAATGGCCATCATTAGATAATGCCAAACCATGTGTACCCGGCATTTTTTGGTCAGTCAAAGTTCCTCTTACAGTCATAGTGCTCGTATTAAAGCTAGTTATACCGCAAAGTAGATGATCTGAACTAAAATTAGTTACATAACCTATGGAATCATCCGGTGAAATAACAATATGAGCCGGACTTTGCCCCGACTGCATATTTCCACTGACCTGTGCATAAGTATTTACGTCATATTTTTGTAAGTATCCCGCACCGATTAAGCTGATATAAAAATATTTATTATCAGGACTGATCTTAACATAGTGGGGAGTATTTAAAGAAGACCCTATTCCTCCGACATGTAT
>JBDTWU010000302.1:0-6939 GCA_040006535.1 bacterium
GCAACAACCACATTTGTTTGGGGAACTGCAAACGAAGATGAGAAAAAAAATAATGCTATAAGAAATATTTTTGGATATTCCATTTTATTGTGTTTTTTTTTATAATCCTATCCTCAGTTGAGGAATTTTGTCAAGTTCCGAAACTGTTTTTAAAATCAATTTTAAAATCTTATAACTTCATAAAAAAAGCCGCGCTTAATTAATGCACGGCTTAATAATAATATTTATTTTTTATTTAATACTTATTTGATAAGAAGCATTTTTTTTGTACTTACTATATCCTTTGTAATAAGCTTATAGAAATAAACTCCTGATGTTAAAGCTCCTGCATCGAATGATACTTCATAAGTTCCTGCATTTCTGAATCCATCTGCCAGTGTAATCACTTCTTTTCCCAATTGGTCATAAACTTTCAAAGAAATATCTCCGGCATCGGGAAGAGCAAATTTTATATTTGTAGCTGGATTAAAAGGATTTGGAAAATTCTGAGAAAGCTCAAAGACTGAAGGCACCTGGGATGAAATAATATTTTCATTAGCAGAGGTCAGCACACTATAATTTATTACAAGCTTATATAAATTACCGGTCTGCATGTTCAGCAAGTATCCTCGTTCGGGCACCATTATACCTGCGCCTGCGCCGCTTAGTCCGGTGTTTACATTAAAAAAGTTAGCACCACTGTTAGTGGTAAGATATGCCTGAGTTCCGTAGTTGCCTGTAAGAACCAGTGTTGGATCTTCGTGGCACAGATCAGAACCCCATCCGCTTCCGGAATTACTTGAAGCAAGATTCCATTGATCACCGGCGTTAGTAGTTTTGAAAACCTGCGAACTTGACCAGGTCGTAGCATAACAAATATTCTTATCAAAAACTGAATTGCACATTGAAGGGACTTCCGAAGATGAAGCCGGCTTTACTAATGTCCATGTTGCTGCACTGTTTGTGGATTTAAAAATATCAGCACCGTCATCTCCCATAAAAAGAACCTGAGAGCTGTCCCACATGACAATCAGATCGCAAGGCTGATTAATTGCAGTATTATTATAAGGAGCTACTAAAGCAAAAGACTCACCATTATTTGTTGATTTGTAAACTCCTTCACCGCCTGCATTTGAAGGGGCAAAATAAAAAGTGGAAGGATTATTCTGATCCATTTCCAGCGGCTGTCCGTAAGTGCTGAAGTCTCTGGAAATTATTAGTGTCCAGGTTGCACCGTAGTTCGTAGTTCTTACAACACAGTCAGGAGTATTTTCGATTGCTGCGAGCCAGATATTTGTATCTACCGGACTTACATAAAAAGAATGTGCTCTTGATCCAATGCTGATAGTGGAGATCTGAGTCCATGTTTCACTTCTGTCCCTGCTTACATAAACTTTATTTCCATAAACGACAAACGCAGAGTTTCTGTCTTTCGGATGCATGCAGAGATTGTTACCTATGCCGCTTCCTGACGGGCTCTTCTGTGTCCAGCTGTAACTTACGGATGTCCCTGCAGTCAGAGCCCAGGTAAGTCCGCCGTTTGTTGTTTTTATAATTGCATTATTCAGGCTGCTTACTGCAAAGCCCAGGCTTGAATTATAAAATTGAATGTCAACCAGATTTGCCATCATAGGATTAACTTCAAAGTTGAAGAAGTTAGAAATTCCGTTGCTGTTGTTTCTGATAAAACCGCCGCCGCCGCAGACATGTGCACTATTGTATGACATCCCGCTGATACCTCTTATATCAGAGTCAGTTCTTGTTACCACAGGCGTCCAGGATCCGGAACCTTCTTTGGTGATGATTATTCCGTAAGTGCCCACCACTACAATTCCTTCTGCAAAATATTTTACTTTTAATAAGTCACGGGTTGTCCCTCCAACAAATTGAGCACTCCATATTATTCCTCCGTTTGTTGTAGTAACTATCCGTCCGTTATCACCAACTGCTACTCCGGTATTTGCATCCAGGAAACTGATTGAATTAAAGTTTTGAGTTCCGGAATTATTCATGCTCCAGTTAATTCCGCCATTAACAGATTTAAAAATAAATCCCTGATCTCCGCATGCAAAGCCCGTATTATCATTCACAAAATGAACAGAGTTAATATTGACATTCATCCCGACATTATAAGAGATGACGGGGGAATTGGTTTTAGATGTCTTGTAGATATTTCCACCTGTGCTTGCTATCCAGACATTATTATTCATTGAGAAAACAGATCTGAAATTATCAGTCCCGTAATTATAGCTTGCCCAGGTATCACCTGCATTAGTTGACCTGAATATTTTTCCGCCGTCACCTACTGCGATTATATTCACTCCGTCCGGAGTGTGAATGCTGTTGAAACCAACAGCAAAAATATTAATTGGGCTAACAGAAATGAATATTAACAAGAGGAAAAAAGCTTTAACTGATTTTTTCATTTTTATATAACTAATTGTTTAAAATTGCTTGATGAAATTTAACTTGAATGATTTTTATATGCAATGAATTAGTATCTGTAACAGCTAAATGAAAACAATGCGATTCCGGATAATAGCAGTTAATTCAATTCAGACCTGGAGCAGTTTCAATCAAAAATCTTAAAATCTAATTGATCTGTGATGTGATCCATTCATTAATTTTTTTCTCAAGCAAAGGAAGCGGGATAGCTCCATTCTCTAAAACAGTATCATGAAATTTCTTAACATCAAATTTATCACCAAGTGTAGTTTCGGCTTTTTTTCGGAGCTCTTTGATTTTAAGCTCACCTATCTTGTACGCCAGGGCCTGCCCGGGCCAGGAAATATACCTGTCAATCTCTGACTGAATATCCTTGTCTGAGGTCGGGGTATATTTTCTCATGAAATCATATGCCTGCTCCCTCGTCCATTTTTCATCATGAATTCCTGTGTCTACGACAAGCCTGCATGCTCTCCATATTTCAAAGGTCAGCGCTCCGTACATCTGATATAGATCATCATACATTCCGCTTTCATACCCGAGGCTTTCAGAATATAATCCCCATCCTTCCACAAATGATGTAACACCCAGATCCCTTCTGAACTTAGGGAGGTTCTTTAATTCCTGTGCAATGGATATCTGAAGATGATGTCCCGGAACGGCTTCATGCATTGCAAGGGAGGTCATTGTATATTTTGGTCTCGCTGAAAGATCATATGTATTGACATAAAAATATCCCGGCCTGGATCTGTCTTCAGGTGCAGAATAGTAATAAGCAGCCGGAGCAGACGGCGCTCTGAACTCTTCCATTTCTCTAAGATCATATTTTGCTTCAGGTAATCTCCCGAATAATGATGGCAGTTTTGTATCGACTTTTTTCAGAATTGCACGGAAGCCGTTCAGAAGGTCTTCTTTATTTTTATAATAAAACTGCGTATCGGTTTTAATGAAAGTATTAAATTGTTCAAGGGTCCCGGTGAATCCGATCTTATTTTTTACTTCTTCCATCTTTACTAATATTCTATTTACCTCCGCAAGTCCGAGATTATGAATTTCATCTGCACTGTAGTCAAGTGTGGTGAAATTTTTAATAGCCCGCCTGTATCTTTCCTTACCGTCCGGCAATGACCATACTCCCGCCTCCTTCCTGCACGAAGGTATGTATTCATTTTTAACAAAATCATAAAGACGTTTATATGCCGGATTAATTTCATCTTGAATAATTTCTTTAAGCTCCTTTGATACTGTTTGTTTTTCTTCAACTGAGAGTTTATTATCAAATCCAAGAGTTGAATAAAAGATAGATTTTTCAGTTTCAACCTTCATTACATCTTCAATTTGTGGAAGTGTCTGCTCCATTATAAATACCGGCGGAACAATTCCTTTGCTCATTCCTTTTCTCATATGAGAAATATCATTATCTACCTTAGTTCCGAATCCTTTCAATCTCTTAAAATATTTCTGATAATCCTCGTATGTTGAAACCGGCTGAACGTATATCAGCTGGGGAAACTCAATATGCAGACCCCACTGCTGTCCCATCGGCATTAAATAATTATCAAACTTCTCTCCTTCAATATATTCTTCCAGTGAAGATTTGAACAGATCATAATTGAGCTTATTATCATTGCTGAGTAAGAGATAGTCGATATTACTCAGATCACTCAGAAATTCCCGTGTAGAATTATAACCCGCAATTATAGCTGCTTCTGAATTATCCGAAAGCTGATCATCATAACGGTGATCGCCTTCGTATGTCGCACCTTCAGGATATATACGCCTGTTGTATTCATCATATTTGGTAAATAACTGTGTCAATTGTTCATTTGCATCAGCAGGTGATTTCATATTAGTAAACGACATAAAAGTTAATATAAAAATAAAGATTAGAATATTTTTCATTTTTTAAGTATTAAGTATAAATTTAATAATCAGCTTCTCTTACCGGATCATTTTATCAAGATCATTTTTCTTGTGATCGTTACAGATCCTGCAATAAGCTTATATGAATACACGCCGGATGTTAGGGATGATGCATCAAAGTATTCTTCATATGTTCCGGCACTTCTTAATTCATCCGCAAGAGTTTTAACAACTCTTCCCAGTGAATCGAACACCTTCAGCGAAATATTTCCTGATTTTGGTAATGCAAAAACAATTTTAGTTACAGGGTTGAAGGGATTGGGATAGTTTTGTTCAAGTGAATAGCCGCCGGGTATGTCAGAGCCGTTGCTTCCGATCCCCACAGGCTTACCAATCAGATTATATATCGAATTCTCCAGAAGATCTTTCGCTTCATCCTGATTTGCTATTGATGCGAAATTGACAAAATAATTTATTACCCGCGGATTATCCATATCCGGTGCAACGAGTATTCCAACCTTATCGGAATAGAGAGAAGTCTTATAAAAGATCTGCGAAGAATTATCGTTAGTGCAAATATCCTGATCAAAAATATTTGACATATTAATTTTAATTGTTGAGGGTAATTTATTAGGAATATTAGGAAGGTTGTACTGAAAATTATTTTTACCGATCTCAAGATTCCCGCCGTTATCCGCAATCCAGCCGTCTATCTTCATTACCTTCTGACGGAAAGCAAGATAGAAAGGAAAGACGGCAGCAATATATCCCAGATGACCGCCTTCAATTATTATCTTGCCGTTTGAGATGCTCATATAAGACTGCAGAGCTGACCTTAATTCTGCACTGACACAAGCATATTGATTATTACCTGCTGACAAAATTGTTAAGCGGTAACGGTTGAGTATTTCATGAGTTACATATTGAGAATTTAATATGTCTGCTGTATATCCTAAATCAATTATGTAATTATTTATAAGTTCAGTTGTGCCTGAAAGATCATCTTTTATCAGAGCAATATCTTTAACATAATTATTCTCAGCCCTGCATACATAATTAAAAGTAATACTGTATAACAAAGCAACTGCTAATATATAATTTAAACTTTTCAATATGACGGAATAAATTTATTAGAAAATAATAATTTTATGCTTTAATTCAAACTTATGAATGCTGTTTATAATTTGACCCTGAATAACTACTTTGTATAAAAGTTTAAATCAAATATTTTTTATCATGTCCAATCAATTCTCTTTCGACATAGTTTCTGAAGTTGATTTTCAGGAAGTTGATAATGCCATCAATCAGGCGATTAAGGAAATTCAGCAACGGTACGATTTCAAAGGCAGCAAGAGTGAGATCACTCTTAATAAAAAGGAAAATGTCATCAATGTATTTTCAGATGATGATTTCAAATTGAAATCTGTGATTGATATTTTACAGAATAAAATGATCAAAAGAGGTATCTCCATTAAAGCATTGAAATATGGGAATGTTGTGCCTGCTACAGGAAGTGCGGTTCGGCAGGAAATAAAGCTTCAGCAGGGAATTGAAAAAGAGGATGCAAAAAAAGTTGTAAAGATGATAAAGGACAGTAAGCTTAAAGTACAAGCTACAATTCAGGACGAACAGGTACGTGTTGCAGGAAAAGCAAAAGATGATCTTCAGGATGTGATGCAGCTTATAAAGGACTCTGAGCTGGATTTTGCATTTCAGTTTACAAATTATCGCTAAACTCTAGACGTAAGATGTTAGACGCCCGGATGTAAAACCTTTGATCCACAACTCACCATAAATAGAAAAAGCCGTCATGAGTTTCACGACGGCTTAACTTTTTTCTTATTATTTTCCTATCCTGACAATTTTAGCTTTTTGATTATAATATATGTTTAACAATTTAACCAAATCTTCCTTCGTATCACTGGGAGTCTTGTAATTTCCGGCAAACACTTTATATGTAGTGCTTTGATCGTTTATAATCTCTTCAAGGAAGACACTATTGAAATTCATAGACCCGAGTTTCTCAATCAATTCGGAAGCCCGGGATTTCTCGGCAAAAATTCCAACTTCAATAGAGTAACCGGTAATGAAATCTACCTTTTTAGTTACATCTAAAAAATTTAAAACTTCTTTCTGCGAAATTTCCGTGCTTGCATCTTCAACATTTCGGGTCAGAACCTTAATCCTGATACGTGAATTGTTAAAGAGCTGATTTAATTCGCTATCGGTTATCACACCATTATTTGTTGAGCTTTCTTTCCATTCGACAAATATTTTAGATGTCGCTGGGAATTCTTCTTCAAACAAGTTGACAGGGGAAAGACTTTCTTCGTCTGAACTTTCTGTCTCGGTTACCTGCTCATCTTCAGGATCATAAATTTCAATCATTACCTGAGCTAGACCACCCATTTGAATTTCATTCTTGGCTGCATTTGAGAGGTCGATTATTCTTCCACCTACAAATGGTCCTCTGTCGTTGATTCTCACAACAGTAGAGACGCCATTATTTAAATTAGTTACTCTAACTAATGTGTTAAAAGGTAAGGTTTTGTGAGCTGCCGTCATTTCATAAGTATTAAACCGCTCTCCATTAGCGGTTTTTCGACCTTGAAATCCTGGGCCATACCACGAAGCCACACCTTCCTGAACAAA
>JBDTWU010000303.1:0-3677 GCA_040006535.1 bacterium
ACTGCACATTGAAGTCCCAAACATATGCCGAGAAACGGAATATTATTTTCCCTCACATATTTAATTGCAGCTATCTTTCCTTCAATGCCCCGCTCACCAAAGCCGGGGCAGACGAGTAATCCACTTATGCCGCTCATAATCTCTTTAATATTTTTTCTGTTCTTTTCAATTTCCTCGGCATTAATCCACTTAAGATTTACCTTGACTTCATTGAAAGCGCCCGCATGAACGAAAGACTCCAGAATACTTTTGTATGCATCCGGAATGATATTATACTTTCCGCAAATCCCTATTGTTATTTCTTGTTTCGGATTTTTTATTTTGTTTACAACCTTAGTCCACTGTACGAGATTCAGCTTTTCAGCTTTTAGATCTAATTTGTCAAGTACAACCTCATCAAATTTTTCTTCTCTTAAAAGCAATGGAACTTCATAAATTGATTTTGCATCGAGCGCCTGCAGTACTGATTCAGGCTCTATGTTACAAAACAATCCGATCTTTTCCTTAATCTCTTTGGAAAGCTCCTGCTCGCTTCTGCAAAGTAATATGTCCGGCTGAATTCCTATCTCAAGCAGTGTCTTTACTGAATGCTGGGTCGGCTTGGTTTTGAGTTCGCCTGCTGATCTGATATATGGAACGAGAGTTAAATGTATTGCCAGTGAATTATTTTTTCCGACGTTGAACATTAATTGTCTCATAGCTTCAAGAAAGGGCAGCGATTCAATATCACCCACCGTTCCGCCGATTTCTGAAATTATAATATCGTATTTATTATCATGCTCCAGCAAGCGGATTCTTCTTTTGATCTCATCAGTGATATGCGGTATCACCTGTACAGTTGCACCAAGGTAATCTCCTCTTCTTTCTTTGGTAATCACTTCATAATAAATCTGCCCTGTAGTCATGTTGTTTGCCTTAGACATATTCTCGTTTAGAAACCTTTCATAATGGCCGAGGTCAAGATCCGTTTCAGCTCCGTCATCAGTAACAAATACTTCACCGTGCTGAACGGGAGACATTGTACCTGGATCAATATTTATATAAGGATCAAGCTTTTGTATTGTGACCTTAAGCCCTCTCGATTCAAGAAGAAGACCCAGTGAAGCTGCAGCTATACCCTTTCCAAGAGATGAAACAACTCCGCCTGTCAGAAAAATGTACTTTGGTTTTTTCAAGCTCCGGTATTAAATTACTTTAGCAAATAATTTTGAATCAAAAAATATTTCTCCTTTTTTGTGGCACTTCCTTAGTAATCCTTCAAACTGAAAGCCGCACTTTAAAAGTATTTTCTCGGATGGTAAATTCCCTTCAAATACATGGGCATAAACTCTGATAAAATTAAGTTCATTGAAGGCTTTGGTTAAAATTTTTTCAAGAGCAAGTGTGCCAAATCCTTTTCCCCAATATTCCTCTCCGATCCAGTAACCGACTTCGGCTGAGTGCTCAGATTTTTTATGAAGTCCGATTCCTCCGATGTGTACTCCTTCATTTTCAATCGCAAAAGGAAATAATTCTGTGCTGTCTTTACCACTCATACATTTGTTCAGCCAGAAATCTGCATCCTCATAAGTGTAAGGAGACGGCAAGATCTATCATAATTTATTTATCTGTTCCAGATCAAATTTTGTATCGATTGATAAAGTATCTTTACTGGTCAATACAACTTTTATTTTATACCCGTTCTCAAGTATCCTTAACTGCTCGAGCATCTCAGCATTTTCAAGATAGCTTTTTTTTAGCTTTGTAAACTTCACCAGGAAATTTTTTCTATAGACATATAGCCCGATATGTTTATAATATTTATTTCCATTCAGGCTCCAGACATGATTGGGGTTATTCTTCATATCAAAAGGGATGTAATTACGGGAGAAGTAAAGAGCATAATTTTTTTTGTCTATTACAACTTTCACTTTGTTCTCATCCAGAACATCAGCAAGTTTTTTTATTTTAATTGCCAGAGTGGAAACGTTTAAACTTTTATCCTTAATTAAGGGCTCAATTGCTTTATCAATGTTGTCAGGATAAATATATGGCTCATCACCCTGAATGTTTACAATTATATCCGCCTTGATTTTTTTAGCAACTTCAAATATTCTATCTGTGCCGGATGGATGTTTCAATGAAGTCATTTGAACTTCCCCGCCGATTGCTTTCACGCATTCAAAAATTCTTTTATCATCAGTCGCAACAATAACAGAATTTATAAGCCGGGATTTCTTTGCCTGCTCATAAACCCGCTGTATCATTGGTTTTCCATTTACTAACATCAATGGCTTTCCCGGCAGTCGCGTTGATTCATATCTGGCAGGAATAATTCCGACAATTTTCATTTATCCAGAACTTTTGGTACTTTAAAAAATTTACCTGTATTTGCAGGAGCATTCTTTAAAGCTTCTTCAGTTGTAAGCCACTTCCAAGTTACATCTTCCCTTAAAATGTTTTCTGTTTCGTTTACATTTTCCAAAGGTTCGACATCGTCCAGATTAAGTTCATTTAACTGGTCAATGTATTCAAGGATTTTATTTAAATCTTCCTGTAGCTTAATTTTTTCATTGTCATCAAACTTTAGCTTTGCCAGTTTAGCGATCTTATCGACATCGGTGATTGTTACAGACATGATTTAGTTAATTGGTTAATTTTGTTAATTGGTTAATTGTGTTAATTGGTTAATTGTTTAATTGTTTAATTGTTTAATTGTTTCAATCAATTAAGCAATCAACTAATTAACGTCTCACTAATGATAGTTTTTATTTCCTCAAGAAATTTCTTATCTTTCCTGTATTCAATTGGGTTATCAAAAATGACTTTCACCGCCCCCGAATTAATTTGAAATTTATTTCTTGGCATTATCTTATTCGAACCAATTATTGTTGTAGGTACAAGCGGCACCTTCGCCTCATCTGCAAGCACAAACATCCCTCTTTTAAACTCTCCCGGTTTTCCGTCAAAGCTTCTTGTGCCTTCCGGAAATATGGCAACGGAAATTCCGCTTGTTATTTTTTTTGCTGCATTCTTAAGAGCTTTCATCGCATCCCTCACATTGTCCCTGTTGATTGGAATATATTTTCCCAGATACATTCCCCATCCCAGCACAGGAATTTTAGTCAGAGAATCCTTATATATAAAACGAACATTATTTGGAATTGCAAGCATTAATATGGGTATATCAAAATAGCTTAAATGATTTGCAATGAATATATAATTATCCGAAGGATTAAGTTTTTCTATACCTTTCACAATAACTTTTACCCCGGCAATTAAAAGAATTCCTCCTCCGAAAGCTTTAGATAGATAATGTGTTATTCTTCCACTTCTGTCAAACGGAGAAACCAGGATTGTTAGTACGGCTATAATTACACAATGAATGGAAATTAAAAAAGCTTTGATGTAAGTCGTCACGGGTTCAAAGATAAATAATTGAGAAATATATTGAAAGCTAATTATATTATTTTACGGTATAAAAGTTAACAGTGGGCGATTTTTTCTTAGTTACTTTCTAGCGCTTGTCCCCCATTAGCGGGAATCGTTCAAAAAAACTAAGCTAAGCACTGCATTATTTATTTTTAAAACAATCGTTTTGGACGGATGTGAAAAGGGAATCAGAGAGTTGTATAATTGATGGTTACAATTATTTATATTAAAAACTATTTTATGAAAAAGAATTTCAGAAAAGGCGG
>JBDTWU010000304.1:0-6193 GCA_040006535.1 bacterium
TTTCATTCATTTTGTAATTTACGAAATTCCGTTGAGTGATTGAAGTGGATTTTTTAACCGGAATTATTTTATCAAAATACTAACCAAAACTTTTGAGTTTTAGAAATTAGTTATAATTATTTAGCAAAAAATAATTATAATAATATTTTTAAAACAACCCGCCTGCAAAACAATGGCGTTAAGAATTTTTGGTTTGAAAGCGTAAGAAAGATTTTCGGATTGGAAAGTGAAAGAAAGCTCATTTGAATTTTACAAAAATTGTATTGGACGGATGTGATGTTATCAATTTACCAAAAAATAATATCCCTCAATGTTCATTAAGAAAAAAAATTACCTTCTTGTAATCTCTTAAGTAATTACTTAGTTTGCATGAAACCAAATTTTACAATACGATTATTTTTTGAGACACCCGACTAAATTATTGTTATGACAATTTTTTATGAAAATGATTAAATTTATTTATTAACGTTAGTAAATCACATAAGTAAAACATGATCACTATTAATAAACCGGGCAGAACCAGGGAGGATCTGCTTAAATCGCTTGAAGATATAAAATCTTCCTTCAAACCTCAGATCGAGCAGTACAATTTACAAGTGACATCAATACCTGACGGATATAATTTAAAAGGGAAAAAGAAAGTCTTGTTTATTGATTTTTCGGCTGACATAAAAATAACTGCTCAGGATGGAAAGTTTGTAATCAATTACGAAACAAATAATATTCCTCAGTCAAAAATCAATGAAACTCTTGCTCAGGTCAGAGGGGTTCTGGAAAAGTGTTAGTGTAATTTCACTGTTTATTTATAAAATTAGCAAGCCTCATTTCGAGAAGGGATTCGAAATCAAAATTATCATACTCAAAAATTTTTTCAACCATTTTTTCTGAAGTATTTTTATCTCCCCGGTTACTGAATATTTTTCCAAGCTCGAAATATGAGTGAGGTAAAAGCCAGGTTTCGTGTTGAGGATTAAGCTTAATACACTTATTAAAACATTCAGTTGCTTTATCGGAATTTTTATTATATATACTGGCTAGTCCGTAGTTATAATAAAACAATATAAGATCATCATCACTTTTGAATTGCTCGATCTTTTTTGAACTAATCATATCTTCATAAATTGCTATGGCTTCAATAAGCTTATTGGATTCCCGCAGGTTAATTCCTTTGATCATAAGTATATCAAACTCGCTGAGAGGTGCTCTGATCTTATCCTGAGCAAGCCTGTAAAAAAATTTATCCGCTTCACCGTCTCTTTCATCATTAAAATTATTTCTCACATTTTTATATTTTTCCACAGCCATACTCCGGTCGCCACTCAGCTCCATAGAAACTGCAAGCGTAAACAAATAAACATTATACCTGTCCTCCTTATTTACATACCTCATATATTCTGCAAGATATTCTGCAGCTTTCTGAAAATTGTTTAATCTGAAGTAAGCTGAGCCGAGCAATGCATCAGCTGATTTTCTTATATCCGTCTGGAAGGAATAACTGTTGAGCTTCAGGGCATTCTCCGCCATTTCAATGGCTTCCTCAGTACTCCCGTGCTCGAGCAAAATACCCGAATAAAAAATTTTAAATACAGGACTTTCAGGATATTCTCTGACAAGGTCTTTTGAAAAATCCAGGCTCTGCATATCATTATCCTCTCTTTCCTTTAATGAAAATAATGAAAGAAATATTTTGGAGTCAATCTTTGTGAATTTTCCGTTTTGCAGGGAAGTTTTCAAAAGTGATATGCCTTCTTTGATATTGCCGTTAAAGCCGATCAATGACAAAAGCCATTGAAATTTTTCGGGAACAAATCCTATTGCGATCTTATAAAGACCGAGACCCATGTAAGCATCATAATAGTCGGGCTTTCTTTCAATGAGTGAAGTTAAAATTCTGTAACCATCATTTCCGTCAGACGCAGCCTGCAGAAGGCTCTTGTTAAGACTCAGCATAAGCAATGATCTGTAACTGTGTGAAAGTCCTTTGTAATAAAGAGCATCGTAATCATTTTCATTTTTATCTAAAATATTCTCAGCGTGTTCAATTACCTTTCCTGAATATTGCAGATAGTTCTCAAATGATTTGTTGTCCCGGCCCGGCAATGCTGTATAAAAATAAATAAGGGATTCATAAAAAAATCCTTTCAGGTCTTTTGGATCTGAACTCTGGAGATCCTTAAATTTTTTAAGAGCATCATCAAACTTCAGATTATAAATGTCGTCTAGACCTGCAAGAACCTGCTTGTCTGATGAAGGTTCGGCAAGAGAATAATTTATATTTAAAACAAAAAGCAGGAAAATAACAGATAGTATAATTTTCATAAATTGATCATAAATTTATTGAGGATAACTTAATTAATTTTCAAGTTGTTCCCTGAGATTTAACTAATCAGGAAATTATAAAAAGATTAAAGTTTATCTTTTTTTTAGATAATTGTGTCTTTATATTTGCAATCATTGAAAAATAAAACTTAAAATGTCTAAAATAATTTTTGAAATAAATTACAACATCTTTCCTGAAAAGCGGGAAGATTATCTGCGAACGATCACTGATCTCAGAAACAGCATCAAAGAAACCTCCAACAATAATTATTCTGTTTTTGAAAATAAAAAAAGCCCGAATAATTTTACCGAAATGTATGTGTGTGAAAGCGAGGAGGAGTTTGACACAATTGAAGATAATCAAAGCGAAGAAACTGTTGAACTTACTCAAAAGCTTTTCAGTGATTTTATAAAGGACAATAAAGTAAATTACGTTACGAAATACGAAGTATAGTTTCAAATCTTACGGTTCAAATAATTTTATTTTGAACATAACTTTTAAGAATCTGGAGTAGTTATATTTTATACTACTCTTTTTTATTTATACAGAATTAATGAAGGAAATTCTAAAAATAAATTTCAAACACTTTTCTGAAAAGCTTAGAAACATTGATTTTAAAAAAAATAATTTTGTAAAGAGCTTTATTGCAGTTGTTACAATTATTCTTTTGTATCTGATGTTTCCGAGCTATGAAAATGTAGAATCGAATTATGAGGTCGGTGCGATCTGGTCATCAGAAGATCTGATTGCTCCTTTTTCTTTCCCTGTCTATAAGGAAGAAAAAGAATATGAGCAGGAGAAGCAGGAGGTAATGAAAAACATTGCTATGGTATTTGACAAAGCTGATGAAAAAAATGCTGTAGCTGATTCGCTCACAAGCTATTTTAAATCATTACGCAATATCTTTGCAAGAACAGGCATACTTGAAAAAAATAAAGAAGGCTATATAAATTCAGAAAACCTGGATCAGTACAAACAACAATTGAGTGTGCAGCTCTCATTTCCCGAATGGGAAAGGTTATATCAGCTTTACAATGCAGCTCCCGGCATTACAGAGATGTCTCTTAATCATTTTATTTCCATAGTCAGCGATGCACTTAGTGAAGTTTCAGAAAGAGATATAATAAAATTTGACAAATCAAAAATAATTTCCGGAAAAATAACAATAAAAAAAGATAATAGAAAAGTGCAGGAAGTAACTGAGCTTGATAAAATTTACGATAAGAATGAGCTTGCAGATCTTTTAAAAATAAAATTCACTGAGGGTATTAAAGATTCTTTGCTTGTATCTGCTGCTGAAAAGATGTCGCAGCACTTTCTGAATGAAAATCTTGTATATAACAGCGATTTAACAAATATTGAAACTCAGAATAGAATTGATCAGATACCAAAGACAATTGGAATTGTAAAAGAAAATGAAAGGATCATCAGCAAGCATGATCCAGTAAACCGCTTTACAAAAATGAAGCTGGACTCTTATAAAAAAGTAAGACTTGAAAAGGTCGGAATGCAGGATCTGCTTTTGCAGCAGACCGGAAAATTATTTACTATTTTAATTCTACTGATTATACTTGCCCTCTTCTTATATTATATAAGGCCAAAACTTTTCAATGACAATTTAAAATTAATTATCCTGTCATCTTTAATTCTGATCGAAGCATTTCTTGCTTACTTGAGTTTAAAATTAGATATTCCCGCTCCGGTAGAGCTGCTTATATTTGTACCTGTTGCTTCAATTCTTCTGACTATTATTTTTGATTCAAGGCTCGCGTTTTATGTGGTTACGATTTTGTGTTTTTTTGTAGCAAGTATACGTGGAGGGGACTATGCAATCGCATTCGTTTCATTCTGCGGATCTGTGCTGGCAATATTCAGCGAAAGAGATATAAAAAACCGGTCACAGATCTTCCGGTCCTTTTTTTTCATACTGGTTGGGTATACTTTTTCGATTCTCGCTATCAGCCTTATAAGAATTGAAGATTCGCAGAAATTATGGACGAAGCTTTTCTTCGGCAGCATCAACGCAATAATGTCCCCTGTAATTGCTTACGGTCTGTTAATTTTTTACGAGAGGGTCTTCCGGATCACGACTGATCTTACTTTGCTTGAATTATCCGATTTCAATCATCCTCTTCTAAAAGAATTATCTTCCAAAGCTCCGGGTACTTTTCATCACAGTATTATTATGGGCAACCTTTCGGAAGCTGCTGCTGAATCTATCGGAGCAAACCAGATACTTGCAAGGGTAGGCTGTTATTATCACGACATTGGTAAACTTTCGAAGCCGCAGTATTTTATTGAAAATCAATTAGATCAGAATAATAAACACAACGATCTGAATCCTACCATAAGTACAAAAATTATTATTTCACATGTCAGGGACGGAATGGAAATGGCTAAAAAACATAATCTTCCGGAAGAAATAATTAATTTTATTCCGATGCATCATGGTACCACACTGGTTTCATATTTTTATGACAAAGCAAAGAATGCTTCAAAAGAAAAAATCATTGATTATCTTTATCGCTATCCAGGTCCTAAGCCGCAAACCAAGGAAACCGGCATTGTCATGCTTGCAGATGCGATCGAAGCCAGCACACGCACAATTGAAGACCCTTCACCGCAAAAGCTTGAAACTAAGATCCGGGATGTAATCCGTAACAGGTTTATGGAAGGTGAGCTTGATGAGTGTGATCTGACCCTGAAGGATCTTACAAAAATCAAAGAAAGCTTTTTGACAATTCTAATGGGAATACATCATCATAGAATTAAATATCCTGATAAGAATCAGCTCGAGCTGGTTTCCAAAGCAAGAGATAAATCAGCTTAAAAATACCCCACTATAATATGTGTGATGAATTCGAACTCAAAAAAAAACTTTTCCTAAATTATTTAAGCATTGAAAGGTCACTGTCTGATAACACTATCTCTGCATATAATTGTGATTTAGATAAATTTTTTAAATATGCAGAAGATGTTCTTATAATTAAAACTCTGAATGAAATTTCTGCGGAAACTGTAACTCATTTCCTGAGCTGGATAAACCGGACTGTAGGAAAGCATAATATTAAATATTCAAGTAAATCAGTTTCAAGATACATTTCCTCTCTTAAATCTTTTTTCAAATATCTGGAGGCTGAAAGAATAATTGAAATCAATCCTGCAGAAAATGTCGAAACACCCAGGCAGTCAAGATTGTTGCCGGATGTTTTGTCTGTAGAAGAAATTGAGAAACTTTTTCTTCAGCAGGATCTTGCCAATAAGCTGGAATTGAGAGACAAGGCATTGCTGGAAACAATGTACGCAAGCGGTCTGCGTGTTAGTGAAGCTATAAATCTTGAGATATCAAATATTTATTTCGATGATGGCTTTCTGAGAGTAACCGGAAAAGGCTTCAAAGAAAGAATTGTGCCGATTGGAAATACAGCTTTGAAATTTATTACAAAGTATATCAAAGAAAGCAGGGCATTGTTAAAAAATAAAAATTCTCATAATTATTTGTTCTTAAATTTCAGAGGAAGTAAATTATCACGCATGGGAATTCTGGATATTATAAAAAAATATTGTATTAAAGCCGGATTAAAAAAAAGTATACATCCTCACACATTACGTCATTCGTTCGCTACACATTTGTTGCAGGGAGGTGCGGATATAAGAATTATACAGGAGATGCTGGGTCATTCCGATATTTCAACTACACAGATCTATACTCATGTTGATAAAGATTATTTAATTGAAGTTCATAAAACTTTTCATCCCCGCGCTTGAATCTGTCAGAAGACAAACGTCAAACGTCAAACGTCAAACGTCAAACGTCGAACGTCAAACGTCAAACGTCAAACGTCAAACGTCAAACGTCAAACGTCAAACGTC
>JBDTWU010000305.1:0-3978 GCA_040006535.1 bacterium
GATTCAAATCTAAGAAGTCCCCGAGCTTGTCGAAGGGTGACTAGCTCCGGCTTCGACAGGCTCAGCCTGGCTTCTTTCTCTTTAATTAGCGATACTAACTTAGTTAGTATTCAGTTCTTAAATTTACTTATCAGATAAAAGATCAGAAAAAGAATTATGCTGATAATTATCGAAGTAACTATCGGAAAATAAAAAGTAAAATTTTCTTTTTTTATAATTATGTCTCCCGGCAACTTTCCTAAGAAAGGTATTTTATCGGAAAATGTAAGCAACAAGCCTAATGCAAAAATTATTATGCCGGTTATAATTAATATCTTCCCAAATGGCTGCATGGGAACTCCTATTTGTTATGTATTATATAAAAAATTTTATGCTTATAACTCTCTAAGGATCTACGTCTAACTTCTAGCATCTAGCTTTTGACGTCTGACGTTTGATGTTTGACGTCTTAATACATTGAGATACGGTTTCAATATTAGTAATTTGCATTAAACTTACAACAAATAATTTAACAATTACAAAACACTTTATGAAAGAATTCGACGTAGTCGTCATTGGCAGCGGTCCGGGCGGATATACAACTGCAATAAGAGCTTCGCAGCTTGGATTTAAAACTGCCATAATAGAAAGAGATCGTCTCGGAGGCATCTGTCTTAACTGGGGATGCATTCCAACTAAAGCATTGCTGAAAAATGCCGAACTTATGAATGGGATCAAACATCTTGATAATTATGGGATCACCGTTGAAAATGTAAAATTTGATTTCGAAAAGATCATTGCAAGGTCAAGAGGAGTCGCAGATACTTCCGAAAAAGGAGTGAAGTATTTAATGAAAAAAAATAAGATCGAAATTTTTGAAGGATCCGGTTTTATTAATAAAGATAAATCAATTACCGTAACCGGTAAAGACGGGAAGGAAGCAGAAACATTAAAATCCGGATATACCATTATCGCGACAGGCGCCAGAGCCAAACAGCTTGGTGATCTGAAGTTTGATGAGAAAAAAGTTTTATCATCTACGGGAGCAATGATATTGAATGAGCTTCCGAAAAAAATGACGATAGTAGGAAGCGGTGCAATAGGCGTTGAGTTTGCATACTTTTATAATGCTTTCGGAACGGAAGTTACAGTTATTGAAATGCTTCCTAATATTATGCCGGTTGAAGATAAAGATATTTCCGATGTCGTGGCAAGGGAGTTTAAGAAATCAGGAATTAAAATTTTAACCGAGACTAAGACTGAAAGTGTTGAGTTCAAAGGAGGAAAGGTTACTACAAAAGTTTCCGGTAAGAATACTGAAGATATAATTTCCGACGTAGTGCTGGTTGCAATAGGTGTTACAGGTAATGTTGAGAATTTGGGATTGGAGGAGCTTGGAGTTACAGTTGAAAAAGGAAGCATCAGGGTTGATAAAGATTATAAAACGAATGTGGAAGGTATCTATGCGATAGGTGATGTAAACGGTCCGCCGTGGCTTGCACATGTGGCTTCCTCTGAAGGAATCAACTGCGTTGAAAAAATAAAGGGAATGCATATTCCCGATATTGATTATAATAATATTCCGGGCTGCACATATTGTCAGCCGCAGGTAGCATCAGTCGGGCTCACAGAGAAGAAAGCACTTGAACAGGGATATGAATTGAACATTGGAAAGTTTCCTTATTCGGCAAGCGGCAAATCGCGGGCCCTGGGTGAGACAGTCGGAATGGTAAAAGTTATCTTTGATAAAAAATACGATGAGCTGATCGGAGCTCACATTGTTGGTATTGAAGCTACAGAAATGATAACTGAGTTTGTACTTGCAAAGTCTCTCGAAGCCACTCATGAGCAAATACTGAAAACAATTCATGCTCATCCGACATTAAGCGAAGCTAATATGGAAGCCGTTGGTGTTGCTTACGGCGAGGCAATAAATATTTAATTTGCTAATAAAATTTATTTACCATATTTTCGTAAAAACTAAACTACAGGAGTATAAATGGATGATAACAAAAATTCAAAGGGATTGCTGATTGGTATTCTTGCGGGAGGTTTAGCAGGAGCTGCAATAGCATTATTATATGCTCCGAAATCAGGACGTGAGATGAGAGATCAGATCAGAAATAAAAAGGATGAGCTGCTGGATGACACTTCGGAATATCTTCAGATTGCTAAGACTAAAGCAAGTGATATGATCAATGAAGGTAAAAGAAGATCTGAAGAGCTTATCACTGATGCAAAGAAAAAAGCAAGCACTCTTATAGGCGATGCCAACACAATTCTGAATGAAGCAAAACAAAAAGCAACCAATACGCTGGGGACAGCCAAAGAGAAGCTGGAATCTGAAACCGGCAAAATTATAGATCCACTTAAATCCGGCCTGGACGCTTTTAACCAGGAAAAAAATAAAAGTTAAAATAAAAAAAATTTGGGAGAAGCACTTCAGTATACTCAGCTCGCGGTCAACATAATTATTATCCTGCTTTTTATAATGCTGATAGTTATGCTATCAATGCTTATGAAAACTGTGAAGAATATTACCGAAAAAATAAATAAGCTGTCTGATAATGTAATGTCGGTGAAGCCAAAAGTGGAACTGACAATTGAAAAAATTAATTCGATTGCAGATATTGTCAAACCTAAAGTCGGCGTAACGATCGAAAAAATTAATACAATATCGGAAAATGTTAATAAGCTTATCACTACAGTAAATGATAATGTGCACGTTCTGTCTACAGTTGTTGAAAAAGCAAAATATACAGCTGATAATATTCTTGATTTTGAAAGAAAGATACAGGACAGGATTGAGCCACCGGTTTTGAATACTGTCAATAAATTTGCTGCAATTTCCGTAGGGGTAAAAACTTTCTTCAGCAACCTTAAGTCTACAAAGAAAAATAAAAATCTGTTAAGAGAAGATAAGTTAAGTTATATCAATGATTCTGATGATGACGGGTATAATACAGATAATGGAATGAGAAATTAATAGATTTTTAGAAATAGAATTTTTTCTTGAAAAATATCTGAGGGGCAGACCAAGAATTTAGTCTGCCTCTTTTATTGTGTAAACACGATGATTCAATGTTTGATATAATCTTCAGAGGTTCATCACCTGAACTTTTAATATCCTTTATAATTGTAAGCGATGTAATAAGTGACCATGAAAATATTTTCTGAAGTGAGTCTGAAATAGAATTGTCCTGAGATGGAGCTGATCCGGATTTTGAAACTAAAATACTTACAAGAAGAAGAAATAATCTTTTCATATTTTTAATTAATAAGTAATTTATAAATTAACATTCCGTATCTTCTTTGAATCTTCGAGGCTTCGTGGTAAACAATGTTGTTAGCATTTTATATCCGCACTACTAGCTTTCCAAAATGATTTCCAGCATTCAATTTTCTGAATGCATCGCTAACATTCTCAAGTGAAATAACTTCATCTATCACCGGTTCAACCTTATTTTCATCTATAAAATCTATCATCTCTGCAAAGTCCTTCGGCGAGCCCATGGTAGTGCCAAACAATTTAATCTGTTTCCAGAAAATCCGGTGAAGATTGAATTCGGACGCACATCCCAGAGTAGCACCATAACTAACTATTCTCCCGCCGTAATTTAATATGTCAAGATATTTTGAAAATGATCCGCCGCCGGTTCCGTCAATAACAACATTAATTTTATTTTCTGATAACTCGATCATCTTTTTGTCCCATTGATTATTATTATAATTTATTCCGGCAATTGCCCCGAGAGAAATTGCTTTTTGGATTTTCGAATCGGTGCCGGAAGTAACAAATACATTTGCTCCGGTTTTTAACGCAAACACTAATGCCAAAGATGCAACACCTCCGCCTATTCCGGTTATGAGTATGTTATCATATTTATTAATCTTAGCTTTCTTAAATAAAGCTCTGAAAGCTGTTACACCTGCAAGGGGAATAACAGCTGCGTGTTCAAAATTTAAGTGGGAAGGTTTTTTATAAATGCAGCTGTGATG
>JBDTWU010000306.1:0-11899 GCA_040006535.1 bacterium
AAAGCTGCAGGATTTTATGAGATCGAAAAGATTGAGCCGGTTGGTAATTATGCCGTGCAGATAATCTGGAAGGACAAGCATAATACGGGGATCTATTCGTGGGAATTACTAAAGGGAATTACCGGGGATGTTTAATTTTTACTTATCGTACTCTTCTGTAATATCTTTGTTCAGCTTCCTCGAAAAAACTTTGAACTCATCAAGCGCAAGTGAATCTTCCTGCTCAAGCTTAATAAAAAGTAAATTTGTAATTTTCATTTTGGTAAGCTTGCTTACAAATCCTTCTGTGAGATAATTCTTTATATAAGGATTTACTTTAAGTGAAATGCTCATGCCGTTGTTTCCGCCTTTGTATCTTTTTATCCATCTCTCCATTCTGTTCATGAAAGTTGATTTCGACTGTACGTGACCAGTACCTCTGCACATCGGACATACATCGGATATACTGTGAATAATATTCTGCCTGATTCTCTGGCGTGTAATTTCAACTAACCCGAATTCACTGACAGGGAGAATTGTAACTTTAGCTCTGTCATGCTTAAACTCCTTTCTGACTTCTTCATATAATCTTCTCCTGTTCTTTTCATCATACAGATCAATAAAGTCTATTACAATTATTCCCCCGATATCCCTCAATCGGATCTGGCGAACTATTTCTCTTGCGGATTCCAGATTTGTATTAAGTGAATTAACTTCCTGGTCTCTGTGCCTTGCATACTTCCCGCTGTTGACATCAACAACAGTCATCGCTTCAGTTGCTTCGATAATTATGTATCCTCCGTTTTTAAGCCAGACCTTTCTTTGCAGTGACTCTTCGATCTGCTTTTCGATATTATATACATCGAATAACGGCTGATCTCCGGAATACGGCTCTACTTTATCGGAAAATTCCGGGGAGGTATCATCTATATAAACTTTAATATCTTTGAATATTTTTTTGGAGTCTACAATTACTTTTGAAATATCCTCCTTAAACAGATCTCTTACAACAGATGAAGTGGTTGATATGTCTTTATGAAGAATAATAGGGGATTGTGAGGTTTTTAATTTTGCCTGTATTTCATTCCAGGTTTTTATCAGAGTATTTAGATCATCAAGAATCAGGCTCTCCTCCTGTGCTGCGGCAACTGTCCGTATGATAATTCCGAAACCTTTTGGAAGAGTGGATTTTACAATGCTGCGGAGACGTCTTTTCTCCTTATGACTGTAAATTTTTCTGGACAGTCCGATCTTTTTTTCAAACGGGATTAAAACTAAATATCTTCCGGGGATGGAAACCTTTGATGTGACGCGGAATCCTTTATTGCCAACAGGTTCTTTCGTTATCTGAACGATTATGTCCTGACCGCGCTCGAGGTTTGGTGTTGAATTTCTTCCGGTCTCCGGTTTTATGTATGCAGGCGGAGTCTCTTCTTCATCTTCATCATCTTCTACAATTTCCGAATCATCACCGATGATCGAGGCATATTCATCCAGAGAACTACCGATATCCGAGAAATGCAGAAAGGCATCCTGCGGATAACCCATGTCAATGAAAGCAGCTCTTATGCCGGGTATTACTTTCCCGACTTTTCCGAGATAAATATCTCCGACGTTTTTTTCTTTATCGGGAGTATCAAGAAAAAATTCTGCAAGCTTTCCGTCTTCAGTAATTGCAATTCTTACTTCTTCTGCAATTGAATTAATCAGTATTACTTTTTTCATAGATTCATTATGAAAGTCATTGTGTACTTACGAATTCATCGAAGCTAAAAACTCTTTATTGGACTTTGTTCCTTTTAATTTACCTAATAAGAATTCCATTGCTTCTACGGGGTTATAATCCGAAAGAAGCTTTCTTAACAGCCAGACCCTGTTCAGTATCTCGCTGGTCAACAGAATTTCTTCTTTTCTTGTACCGGATTTATTGAGGTCTATTGCGGGGAATACTCGTCTGTCTGAAATTCTCCTGTCCAGAACAATTTCCATGTTTCCTGTACCTTTGAACTCTTCAAAAATAACTTCATCCATTCTGCTGCCTGTTTCAATCAATGCAGTTGCAATGATTGTAAGACTGCCGCCTTCATCTATATTTCTTGCAGCTCCGAAAAATCTTTTCGGCTTATGAAGTGCATTTGCATCCACACCTCCTGATAATATTTTGCCGCTATGAGGAATAACAGTGTTATGCGCTCTTGCAAGACGGGTAATACTGTCAAGCAGAATTACTACATCCTTCCGGGCTTCTATCAGCCTTTTTGCTTTTTGCAATACGATCTCAGAAACCTGTACGTGTCTTTCAGGCGGTTCATCAAATGTTGAACTGATTACTTCCGCGTTAACATTCCTTTCCATATCAGTAACTTCTTCTGGACGTTCATCAATAAGTAATACAATTAAATGTACTTCAGGATGATTTTTTGTAATGCTGTTGGCAAGTGTCTGAAGCAGAATTGTTTTACCGCTTTTCGGCGGTGAAACAATCAGACCTCTCTGTCCTTTTCCGATCGGGGTAAAGAGATCCATTATACGCATTGAATATTCACCTGGCGCAGTTTCAAGATTTAATTTCTCCTGAGGATATAACGGTGTTAAATTATCAAATAAGATCCGGTCTCTGATTGTATCCGGGCTTTCAAAATTAACAGCTTCGACTTTCAGCAGTGCAAAGAATCGTTCACCTTCTTTCGGTGGTCTTACCTGTCCGCTGACAGTGTCGCCTGTTCTGAGTAAAAACTTTTTTATCTGTGATGGTGATACATAGATATCATCCGGAGATGGTAAATAATTGTAATCGACCGACCGAAGAAAACCATAACCATCCGGAAGGACTTCCAGTACGCCCACTGCATATGCAAATCCGTCTTTTTTGGCCTGGGCTTCTATGATTTTAAATATCAGTTCCTGTTTTTTAAGATCACTGTAGCCTGAAACATCGAGATCCTTGGCGATCTGTATGAGTTCAGATACTTTTCTTGATTTAAGATCAGTTACATTTTTAGAATCGGAAAACGAGGCAGTAGCCTTGGTGTTATTCTTTGTGTCCATATTGTATTCCTTTCTTGAGAGGGCAGGATCCGAGGGATGCTCTTTAGTTATATTAATTTAAATGTGTGTTAATTTTAAAATGTGATGAATTCAATAGATTTCAATAATGTCCTTAGAAGTATTAAGGGGTGATTACCTGATGCGGTTTAAACTATTATATATATTAAAAAGTATCAAGTTATAAATAATATTTGCGGAATATATATCCCGGAAGTCATATTGACTGAATTAAATGTTTCGGTATAGATTTTTTATGAATGTTTATAATCTGTTTAAAATTGAAATTATGCCGTTAAATATATATTTTTGAAATATGAAGAAACCAAAAATTCCTGTAAAAAAAAAAAGATCAGCTAAGGAAATTAATGAAAAGTATAATTTTGAAAAGAGTTTCAGACCCGGCAAGACCTTAAAGATAGTACTTTATTCTGTAATAATAGTTTTACCGGTGCTGCTTGCGTTAAATTACATCAGAACTTCCTTCAATCAAAACAATTTTTTAAGCTTCCCTCTTGATGATCCCTGGATCCATCTTACATTTGCTAAAAATTTAGCGCAGTATTTCAGCTTTTCATATTTCAAAAATGAAATGGTTACTGCAGGATCGACATCTCCTTTATATACAATCCTGGTATCTGCAATGTTTCTTATTACTAACAATGAAATGATGATAAGTTATTTTCTGGGGATTGGTTTTTTTGCAGCGGCATGCTTTTATTTTTACAGACTGTCTGTTTTTGAATTCGATAAAGAAATATTATTCGCATTATTTTGTACCGCTGTTATTGTAATAGACAAATGGATAAATTTTATTGCCGACTCGGGTATGGAAACCACAATGTATATCTTTATACTTGTCCTCTGTTCTTATTTTTATAAAACCCGTAAGGCAATTCCCTTTGCTGTGCTTCTCGGGCTGGTCATGTGGGCACGACCGGACGGTGTTGCGTTTATATTTGCTGTGGCAGTTGACTACCTTTTAGTTAAAATTTATTCCAAAGACCGGATCAGCTCAAACCTGTTTTCGGATAAAGATCTGAAAAAGATATCAGTAATTTTCATTGGTATCATAGGGCTTTATTTCTTTATGAATTATATGCTGTCGGGATCTTTACTGCCAAATACTTATAATGCAAAACTGACTTACTATTCTCCTGAATTCAGGAGCAGGTGGGATTTTATTAAGTATGAGGTATGGGATTATTTCAAAGCCGGTTCCTATTCTGTATTGATGATAGGGTTTATATTTTCAGTTATAAAATTATTATATGATTTTTATAAAAAATCCTATAACAGGAATACGATATACATTTTATTTATTTTTACTCTGGTATTAATTTATTTTCTGAAGCTGCCTTACGCACACAGATTCGGAAGATACATGATGCCATTGATTCCATTCTTTATTTTAGTTGCTACTTCCGGATTCAGAGATCTTGGAAGAACCATTTACAAATATTCAAACAATGAATTACTGGCAAAGGGTACTTTGTATCTGCTTTTTGGGATAACATTTTTTATTGGAATTAAAAACTATGGCGAAACCGGCGATATTTATTCTGAGCAGTGTAAATATATTTATGACAGGCAGGTTAATGCCGCGCTGTGGATAAAAAATAATACAAAGGAAGATGATGTAATAGCTACGCATGACGTGGGTGCAATAGGATATTACAGCAACAGGAAAATTGTTGATGTGGCCGGTCTGGTAACTCCGGAGCTCATTGGAAAAATTAACGATATTAATTATGTAGATTTTATGACAAAATATCTGAAAGATAAAGGTGTCACTTATCTCGCATTTCTCAGAGAATGGTATCGTGTTTCTAATCAAACTCCTTTATTTACAACTGCAAATAATCTTCCACCCGAAACGATGGATATTTATAAATTCAATCCGGAAAGAACTCATATATTGTCTCGTGAAGCGAACGGACTTATTATGAATGCAGAATCTATGATTCAGCAGAAATCCGCGCAGCAGGCGTTATTGATTTTAAACCGTGTCATGCAGCTTGATCCTGATATTTCTTATGCTTACTATCTCCGCGCAGTTGCGAACTCGATTTTAAAACAGGATCCGGAATTTGAAAAAAATATGCTGAAAGCTGTTCAATTGTATCCGGATTTTAAGGATGCTCATTTGAATCTGGGACTATTTTATAAAGGAAAGCAGCGGCTGGATGAATCTAAAGTTCATTTATCAAAAGTACTGGAGCTCGAGCCTGCAAATGTTCAGGCAAAGAATATACTAAAACAAGTGGATGATGCATTACCGAAAGTACCCGGGCTGCTGCAATAAATGTCTTTTTTATTTTAGCGGCTATTATCCGGTTGATATATGATTAATCAGCCTTCCGCCCGTGATGATTCCGGTAAATTTCCCTTTGTTAGAATAAAAAATTTATACAAGTATTTAATTCCGTTAAATATACTCCTTTTATTTTTTATACTTTATCAGATATTTTTTTCAAATTATCACTGGGAGGGGAATGAGGAAAAAAGATTTGACATTGAGAAAGGAAAAAATTTAGACGAAATCATTAACGATCTTAAGGATGCCGGTATAATTGCTAATCCCCTGTTATTTAAATTAGCTGTAAAGCTTTCCGGAAAAGAAAATCAGATTATTTCAAGGACCTATCTTTTTAAAAACGGAATGAGCAATTCCGAACTGCTCTCGCAACTTACAGATAAAAATAATAATCAGCTGATACGCATTACCATCCCTCCGGGATATAATATTAAACAGATCGCTAAACTGGCAGAAAAAAAACTTTTTCTCTTGAAAGATAAATTCATAGCTGAGGCATCAAATGATTCTCTTATTAATCTGCTTGGATTAACTGCCCGTGTAAAAAATCTTGAGGGTTTTCTTTTACCCGACTCGTATGATGTGTCACCTTCTATCAGTGAAAAAAATCTGGTTCAGCTCCTGTTCAACGAGTTCCGGAAAAAAGTCTTGGATAATAAAGACATTCAGTCAAAGCTTTCAGAACAGAACACAACTTTATTAGACGCCCTTACTCTGGCATCAATAATAGAAGGCGAAACTCAGCTTGATAAAGAAAAGCCTGTAATTGCGGGAGTTTATTTAAACCGTATTAAAAAAGGAATGAGGCTTGAAGCAGATCCGACCATACAATATGCTTTGCCGGACGGGCCGAAATCCCGGCTGCTGTATGAAGACCTTAAAATAAATTCTCCTTACAACACTTACATGAACAAAGGTTTGCCGCCCGGTCCCATTAACAATCCCGGATTATCCTCGATCAATGCGGCGCTTAACCCGGATAAGAATAAATTTCTTTTCTTTGTGGCAACAGGTGAAGGCGGTCATAAATTTACAGAAAATTATGAAGATCATTTGAAAGCAGTAAGCGAGTATAAACAAAAGAGGAAGCAAAATAATAAATAGTCCGTCTCCGGTAATAAAAAATCATCCGCACATTTTTTGAATAAAGATATCAAAATATTATTTTCACTGTTTCAGAAACTTGATTACAGGGATAAAGAAAATTCAGGTAAAAGAAAGCTGACCGGAATTATTATAGCGTATTGTTTTTCGAATACCGTGACGGCTTATAACTTTTTTCTTTCTTTTGATGAGAGAAGCTTTATTATCATGGCGTTCACTTCAAATCTGTTTTTATTTTCACTTATCGTATTATCAGATTTCAGCAATCTTTTCCTTGCAGGAAGGAGCAGCGAAGTATTAAGAACATTGCCTGTCAGGAGCACAAAGATTTTTGCTGCTAAATTTCTGTCGGCTACTTTATTTCTGCTGATCTTCATTTTTGCTGCTTCCGTACCCCAGGTAATATTCTTTCATCTCATTGCTAACAGCATTTTAAAGACAATTGCATTTGTTGCTGCAAGTCTTCTGTTCTGTTATTTCGCAGTAGGCATTCTGATTTTGATTTATATATTTGCATTGAATTTTTTTAAGAGCAAAGCTTCACTGATCCTGAATACTCTTCAGATATTCTTCTTTATTTTTGTTTTTTATTCATCAACCCTTTCCTCCCGTGCTGCTACAAAACCGGGCGGGTTCCTTATAAAAAGCAGTCTACTGAATCTGGGATTCGTAAAATTTCTTCCTCAGACTTTATTCTCACTGGCAGTTTATGAAGTTAAATATTTTATTTTATGTTTAATGATAACAATGACGGCATATTTTATTATATATTATCTGATGTCAGGTAATTATTATACTCTACTCGGCACATTAAATTCTCTTAACCGGAAATATACCTCAAGGTCCAAATTAAATCTGGATTTTATAAAGACTTTTGTTAACAGATATATTCTTAGAAACAATTTTGAAATAGCTTCATTTAATCTGGTCAAAAACGAGCTGCAGAACTCACGGTTTCTCCGGGTAAAATATATTCCGGTTTTATTTATGCCGGTATTGTTTGTAATAATAGGAATGATTTCGGATCTGCCAAATCTTCTGTTTTTTAATAAGGCGGGAGAAGAAGCTTCTTTTTTCAAAACCGGTATTCTGATGATCAGTCCTTCTATTACGTTTACTATTCTTATGTGCTCAAGATTGCTTATCACAAACACTAAAATCCTTGATGATACAAGTTCGGATACTACATGGCTCTATGAATACCTTCCGGTGATTGACAAAAGTCAGATAATCAGGGGTGCAAATAAATTTGTTTATATTTTTTTTATTGCCCCGCCTATGATTCTGATTCTGATATTGTTAGGCTTCAAAGCAGATTTTTTAACCGTACTTTTAAACATTATTTTTATATTCACCGGAATTTATTTTATAAATTCGATCGGCTCTCTGTTTGATAAGACTTACCCGTTTACTCTGGAGAGTACGAAATTTAATTCTGCTTCAAAATTCATAGAGATATTTCTTGCAATGATCCTTGGAGCTGTTCTTTTTTTAATTCAGATTTTTGTATTTCAAAATATTATATTTGTAATAGCTGCAGTGACAATCTTTGTTGTTGTAACAATTCTATTAAACAGAAAATAAAAATAATTTATGCCTAAGGAGAAAGCATCTCAAATTGTTCAGCCCGAAACATCACCTTTGATTAAAGCCTGCGACGGAGAAGGAAAAAATATCATATTAGCAATGACGGGCACAAGCGGTGCCATCTATGGTCTGAGGGTTCTCCGTGCTCTGCTGATGAACAATTTTAATATAGACATTATACTTTCCGAGTATGCAGTATTTACAATGTTAAACGAATGCGGCATAGAGATCAATCAATCCAATCTTACATCAGTGTTTCCCGAAGTGCTTGTTGCAAAATCTACAGTCCGGTTTCATAATAATCTGGATCTGAAATCTGAAATATTTACAAACAAGTATGACTGTCACGGTATGATCATCGCACCATGCGCGATGGGAATAATCGGCGGGATTGCAAATGGCAGCTGTGAGAATCTTATCGAAAAGTCTGCAGACTATGCATTTTCTTATTCAAAGCCTATTATAATTGTTCCGAGAGAAACCCCTGTGAATAAAATTCACCTGAATAATATGATAAAGATAATTGATGCAGGCGGGAGTATTGTCCCGGCAATGCCGAGTTTTGAATATAATCCAAAAGATTTCAATGATCTTGCAGATCACGTCGCGGGAAAGGTTATGGATCTTATTATTTCTAATAATTCTTTAACATAACTTTTGTTTTGCTCACCTTTAATTAAAAAGAACTATATTGTATAAACTCGTTGTGGTTAAAAAACCGTTTAGAAATCAAACCCGAAATAAAACTGGTGAAATAAATTCCCCTGCAGTTTTTTAAAATTATTTTCGATCCTTTTACCTACATCATACCTTAATACAACCAGCCCCAGAACATTCATCCGTATTCCGACGCCGATACTTCCTTTGGTGTAGCCATAATTACTTTTATTATCCCATGCATTTCCGGCATCAAAAAATAATCCTCCCCGTATTCCCGGGAAGTCCAGTGAAATTCCAAGAGGGAATCTCAGAGCAATCACATTAAGCAGAGGAAATCTCAGCTCTGCATTTGCCTGCCACATTTTGCTGCCACGGATAGAATTTTGCGGCCAGCCTCGCAATGACCAGCTTCCACCCATAAAAAATCTTCGCGGTTCCTTTCCTTCATTCATAAAAAATTGTGTCCGGAGTGCGAGTGCAGTTGGAGTAGCAACCCGGAGATATTTTCTGTAATCAAAGAATACAGAATAATAATTAATATTCGAGTTTGCAATGTCAGTGGTATAGCCCAGTGTTAAATTGAGTCTTTCGCCATCCATTGGACCGGTGTATGCCCAGAGCGTATTGTCTTTTACATAGCTGATATAATTAGAAAGAAGGAGCGAGCGCTTATTATCAAGAAAATCAAAGCTACGGATTGACTGTGAAAGCCCTACAGTCATTTCAATCCTTCTGAAAAAAGACAGGGGATATGACATGCTCAGATATCCTCCGTAGATCCTTTCGTAAAACGAAGTGTTGAAATCACGAAGGTCGTATTTTCTGCCTGAGAGGTGATAGACTCCGTATGCATAATTTAATCTGTTCTCTGTGGATACTTTTGAGATCGCGATATTGAAGCTCTTCCAGAATTCCGAATCACCGTTTGAATTGTTAAATATAAGGAAATAATATTTTTCATTACCGAGAAGGTCACTTAGTGAAATTATTCCGCCTGTGTTTGCACCAAATACGGGATCCACTGTTAAAGCGGTTGTAGCTATATCCAGGGAAAATCTTTTTTCATAAGTCAGGGAGTTTTTTTTCGGAACGCTTGCAATTTTTTTCGGCGTCCAGTTCTCTTCCTTAGATGAAAGATCAATCTTTTCCATAGTCTTGCTGCTGTCATATCTTTGCTGTATGTCTCTTAGAAGCTTAATATTAATTGAGCCTTTTTCAAAAGTAGAGAAGACAACTTTATCTTTCCCGCACCACTTAGGATCAAAAGCAGCCGTAAGAAAATTAGTTACCTGCTTCATTTCAATATTTTCATAATTGATTTTACCTGCATCTGAAACAGAATTGCTTCCCGACTTCACAGGTTCAGTTGAAAGTGTATTCCCAAGGTCGATCATCCAGATATTCTGAGGTCCGGCTGCATTTGAAGTGAATACTATTTTTCTTCCGTCATCGGAAAAGTTAGGAGCCTGATCAATCTGATTTCCGTATGTCAGATAATCAATTCCGCCTGTTGAAATATTATACAAAAATAAATTGTAGCTGTTATTATTTCCGTATGTGGTTCTGTCGGAAGAAAATACAATATAGTTTCCGTCAGGTGAAAATTCGGGATCCCTGTCATCGAAATAATCCGTGGTCAGTCTTTTCAATTCATTGGTTTGTGTTTCTAATATGTACAAATCTGTCCTTCCGCCGAAATCAGAAGCCGGGAAAACTAATTTTTTATTATCGGAGCTCCAGGACGGCGAGCCAATGCTTACTATATTCTTAAAGGAATAATCCGTTATAATTTTATTTGTCCTTGTATTAAAAATGTGAAGTGCATCTTTGTTGCCCTGCTGAGTGATAAAAGCAAGCATGCCTGATCCGGAGACATCAAGTCCCGTTCTGAAAAAATGAAACTCTTCAAACTCATCAGAGGATTCACCTTCGATCACTTCCTCGGGACCTTCATGGGAATTTATTGCAATTTTATATATGCTTGTGAATCCTGTCTTGTTACCAATGTAATAAATTTCTTTCCTGCCATTTGCATCAGAATAGGTTGGCTTATGAGCAAATGACTCCGTTAAAATATTTTCCGTTACCTGTGAAGGGTTGTCATGATCTTTCAGTTCAGGAAAATATTTTTTCTCAAGGTGATATAAAAATTCTTTATCAAAAGAAGCATAATCCTTTCCGATGGTCATCTTCATTACACTGGAAAAATTATCATCCTTCCAGAAATTTTCCATTAGCTGCAGGATCTTATCTTTACCGTAAACTTCTCCAATGTATTCACAAACTTTTTGACCCATCTTATACATCAGATATGAACCGTATATTCTCTCCCAGTCGCTAAGCCCCGGAAGATAGCCGGTGAGAACGGCATCTTTCAAAACCATATCGGCCTGAGTATCCCACTTTGTCGACCAGTATTCTGCAAGCCCTTCTGTAAACCATAACGGAGGCGAGCCACCCTGTGACTTCCGGTGGCTGCTTAAAATATTATTTATTTTACTCGTCATAAAAACGTGTGTAAGCTCATGTCTTATGACATGCCTGAACTGTGACAATGAGCCTTCGAAAGGAATTACAACCCTGCCTTTTATAAATTCAAAAAATCCTCCGACACCGTCGGGAATAAATCCCGGTGTTGTATTTGTCTGTTTGAAATGTAATGGTGATGCGTAAAAAATTATAGGGACAGTATCTAATAATGAATGATTGAAATCCTGTTCGTGTTCTTTATAACTTTCTTCAGCATATGATGCGCCTATCTCTGCCAGCTCTTTAGCTTCTTTATAATAATAGATCTGAAAGTGTTCCGTCTGGAGTATGTGCCATTCAAAATCAGAATACTGAACTTTGTTTCTTCCAAAGTCAACGAATTGCGAATATGAATCGGAAGTATTAAGTATAAATAATAAGAGAGATAACAGGAATAGTTTTAATGTTTTATTCATAAGTCCGGAGGTTTACGGATAAAAAATAGATTCTGATTTTTTTCGGATTGTTTTCATTAACAAAAGGAAATGATTTTAAATTACAGTTACGGATGTATCTTACGAGGGTTTGGCAAATAGCTTTGAGATAAAATATAAAACTCAGAAACAAATTTCCATAGCAGATAAAATATATTAAGCCGATAAAATAAAAGACCAACTTACTAAGAAATATTTTTACTCAGGAAAAAGAAAATATTAATGTATAATATCTTAGTTATTA
>JBDTWU010000307.1:0-11204 GCA_040006535.1 bacterium
CAAAAAAATTTTAAGCTATTATTTTACAGGCGGGTTGTTTCTAATTTAAAACTCTATCTATAGTTATTTTCAAGTTCGGGTTTTAAGTTAATTCTCAAAATATATTGACCGTATTTCATCTTCAGCCTTTTAAATTTTGTATAATCCTTACTTTTAATTTCGTAAAAGATTATTTTAATTAAATTTAAATTTCAACTGTTGGTTAAAGAAACTATATACAAAGGTATAGCAGCTTCTCCTGGCATTTCTATAGGTAAAGCTTATATTTACACGAGAAGTAATTTTGATGTTGATACACAGAAATTATTGAGCAGCGAGATTAAAAATGAGCTTGAAGAGTTTAACAATGCTCTTGAGCTTTCTATGAAAGAGCTGAATAAAATCCGCGCATTTTCTTATGAAAAGATTGGTGAAAGAAACTCATTGATCTTTGATTCGCAGCTGGAAATATTAAATGACAGGTTTTTCATATCGAACATCATTAACCGCATACAAAACGAAAAAAGGACACCCAGCTACATCTTTGATGAGGAAATGAAAAAAATCAGCGAAGCATTATCATCTTCTAATGACGAATATTTAAAGGAAAGATCTTCAGATATCAATGACGTAAGAAACAGAGTGTTAAGAAATATGAAAAAAGAAAAGCTTGTATCAAAAGTTGATGAGCTTTCAATTATAATTGCCCATGAATTAACCCCGGCCGACACTATTTTATTCAGCAAGAGAAAAGTACAGGGTTATGCAACTGATAAAGGTGGAACCACATCACATGCAGCTATAATTTCAAGAGCTCTGAGAGTACCGGCTGTTGTCGGAATGAAAGATATTACAAAAAAGATTTCGTCAGGGAATGTAATTATTATTGATGGATTTAACGGATTAATAATAAAAGATCCTTTGGAAAAAACACTCGATAATTATAACAGAAAACTTGTTGAATTAAAAGATTATGAGAAAAAGCTTAATGAGATTATAGATCTGCCAAGTGAAACAATTGATAAAAGACAAATTGATCTTACGGCTAATATAGAATTCGATGAGGAAATAGATTTTGTAGTAAACACCGGACATTGCAGCATCGGACTTTACCGTACAGAGCATTTATTTCTTGAAGCAGGAGATTTTCCTTCCGAAGAAAGACAAGTAGAAGAATACAGCCATATTGCAAATGTAACATTTCCAAATATAGTAACAATAAGAACCTATGATATTGGCGGCGATAAATTGCTGCCACGCTCCGAGAAAGAAGATAATCCGTTTTTAGGCTGGAGAGGAATAAGGATTTGTCTGGACAGAGTTGATATTTTTAAAGAACAGCTCAGCGCATTACTCAGATCATCCCTGAAAAAAAATATCAGAATTATGCTGCCAATGATAACTTCAGTAAGCGAAGTTATAAAAGCCAAAAAAATCCTCAGTGAGGTAAAAGAAAATTTAAAGGAAAGGAAAATCAGCTTTGACAAAAAAATTGAACTGGGCATCATGATTGAAGTTCCTTCTGCATATTTCCTTGCAGATGAACTTGCTAAGGAAGTTGACTTTTTTAGCATTGGGACAAATGATCTGATACAGTATATACTGGCAGTTGACCGGGGTAATGAATACATATCAAATCTTTATCAGCAATTTCATCCGTCCGTAATAAGAGCTATCAGCAGTATTTCGGAAGCTGCACATTTAAACAAAATAAAAATCAGCGTATGCGGCGAAATGGCTTCCGATCCTCTTGCAACGCCTGTTTTGATTGGGCTCGGGATAGATGAACTGAGTGTCGTACCTTCTATGTTTCCGGAAATCAAGCAAATAATCCGGAAAATAAATTATGAGGATGCAAAAAAACTTTGTGAAGAAATTTTAACTCATGGATCGGAAGAAAAAATCCGCTTTACTGTAGAGAAATATTACAGAGATAAAATCAATGTAAATCTTTACTGAATAATCAGAATATTTTCCCGTGTATTCAAAAACTGAATTTCCCCCGGAAAAATTTTAGACACTAAAACGCAGTCATTGATACAAATCGGTCAACACCAATTTTTGAAAGCCCGACATGACTTTTTGCAGGTCCACCTCCCACCGGAGGAGGAAATGAGGACATATGTTTGAAATTAAAACCATTATAATAAATGTAAAACTCGTTACCGATCTTAACAGGCACTCCGAGTGAGACAACCAACTGGTCATCCCAACTGCCCAAAGCACCGTAATTTAAAAAAGGCTGTCTGTTACCGCATCTTGTAAAATTAATTCCGTCCCTGGAAAATAATAATTCGATGAAAATAGTATTGTCAGTACGTGTAGGATAGACCGGCTCTTCCTCTCCATATTGATTCAGCTGAAAATGTCCGGCAAAACCCCAATAAACACTGTCTTTAAATAAAACCTGCATGTTATAAAAATTTGTTGTTTTAATATCAATTGCATCAGCCTTCAAGACTGTTCCTGTTGAAACCCAGTTGATCCAGTCATCACTTACATATCGTCCAACATTTCTTGTTCCAATTGTATCACGAAAATAGCCCAGATACTTTTGTAACACCGGATTCCATCCTGATGATGACAAATCCTCACCTATGAAGCGAACAGGATTTCCGCCGTAAGGAGTCCAGTTTAATCCATCCGGAGAGAACGAAACATAAAGCCTGCTGTTCTGCATCGTTGTATTAGAATTATAAACTGATTTATATCTTTTTGTAGAATCACTTTTATTATAAATGGAATCATCAATAACAGTATATAAAACTCCCGGAGTTAGTGGTGCATCACTTAAAATATTATTATTCATGTTTCCATTGTATTTGAATGATTCAAGATTTGGCCTTACCCAGTTTATTCCATCTTCCGATTCATAATATACAGGTACTCTTCCTATATTAGCTGCCGAGCGAAGCCACATTTTATAAACCTGTTTATTAAGAAATATACTATGTGAGTATGCAATGTTACTGTAAGTTGTAATAATGAGATTTCCTTCCCACGCGGAAGTGGGTGAAAGAATCGGATTTTGTTCTTTAACCGGATTATGCATCTTCCTTATCACAGGAATATTATTTGCAAATAATAATGTATCTGCAAAAAATTGTTTGTATGATCCTATCTTAACACCCCTTTGAGAGCTGTCAGTACTGACTGACGGACCCCGAAACTGAACTGAATAAAGATCTGCATCAGCCATTTTTATTCGCAGATAAACCGGAGTGTTAGCAAAAGACGAAAGATTGCCGTTGGAATTCCAAATTATCTCCCGTTCAAAATCGTTTCCTGAAATCTGCGTACAATCTCCTAAGGTAAAATCCGGAACAGGGAGTCCGTTTGAATCCTGAAGCTCAAACTGCACATATCCACCCGGTCGGGTTTCATAATTTATAATCATTTTATTTCCGGTGAATGTAAATAGTTTGGATTTATAATCAACTTCATTTCCATTCAATAGTTTTCTCCCAAGACGGTTCATCAATCTCTGAACAGCATTATAATGAACCAGCTGCTGGGCAATATTAAAACTTTTTCCGATTGAATACCCTCCAAGACGCATTGAAAGAAATTCGTTAACAACTCCATTATTATTCAAAGCTCCTATTGTAACTCCGGCTGAAGGTTTTGATGAAGAACTGGTTGGCGAAGTATTTAATACATTATTTCTATAATATACATTAGTTTGCGGAACAGAAGTTCTTTGCACCATTATATATCCGTTAGGTGAAGGAATAGAAGTTACTGTTTCTACAGCTCCGTTCATTTTGAAATAAATATTCCCGTTGGTAAATCTTGGATAAAAATAAAATCCGTCACCTGTATTGGTTTTACAGCCGATTCTTCCCGAGTCATTTGTATTTGACATACTATATACCATAAAATGAACATTTTTGGTAACTAGCTGATTCGTCTGTGCAGGATTTAAGCCGGTCTCAAGATAAGAACTTACACCATTTCCCTTAAGACCGCTGGCGAGACCTGTATCTTGGTAAACCAATGTATCATAATTGCGATTAATATCTTTATATCCTCCGGCAATAAGAGATGATCCGTCAGAATTTCTAAAAAGAGGAACGAATGCGGCTTGAAAATTCCCGCAATACCAGTTCTCACGTAAAATCAGATTTCTTATATTATCGGGTTGAAATTTCAAACCTTTTATTTCTTTTATATAATCATCTACTGCTGTGATTATACTGTCAGAAACGATTCCACCTGCAGAGTCTACTCTAGCGAGCCAGCTCAGAGTTTCAACATCAAGGGTTAAAAATGTGTTTTGAGTTTGATTTTCGTTTTTCGGAGTGTCTGTACTGAATGAATAAAAAAAGAAAAGGAAAAAAACGGTGATAAGGATTAACTTTAGGTTCCCCATAGTTACTATTTAATGTTTATAAAAAAGAACTTTGGGGGTTCTAGTTTATAATGAATAAGTTACTTCGATAATTCAAGTCATAAGGGAGTCTTGTCTCAGAATACTCCGAATTTTTAGAATTCTGTCATAATTAGGGAGAATTGCCGGCTGTGAAAGTTCTAATTTGAACTCCTTTATTATCTTTATAATTTATTACAATTTATTCATAGACTATAAAGCTTATATGGAGTAAATTAAACCAACATTATGATAAAGCACAAATCCGAATATTTACTAAACCGAGAACTTAGCTGGATTGAATTTAATAAAAGAGTTCTCGAAGAAGCTAAAGATGAATCTCAGCCTCTTTTGGAAAGAGTAAAATTTCTTTCGATTTTCAGCACTAACCTGGATGAATTTTTCATGATCCGTGTAGCCGGTCTTAAGCGTCAGGTGAAAAGCAATGTCAACGAGCTTACCACTGACGGTATGTCCGCTCAGGAACAGCGTGATATTGCTTATGAAACTCTTACACCCATGGTCGAAGACCAATACCGCGTTTTTAATGAAGTTATCACTCCGGGTCTTGATGCGAACGGGATCAGGTTTATTAAATATGAAGATCTCAACGAAGAAGAAAGAAAAAAGGTCGATGATTATTTTGAAGATGAAATATTTCCTGTACTTACTCCCCTTGCAATCGATAATGTTCACCCGTTTCCAAATTTGATCAACCGCTCACTTGCACTTGCAATACTTCTGGATGATCCTGATACAAAAGAGGTGGAAGAAAAAGTTTGTGTCGTGCAGATACCTAATAATATTTCCAGATTTTATTCAATCGAATCTGAAAATCAGTTTAACTTCATATTGCTTGAAGATATTATCCGGGCAAATGCCGAAAAGCTTTTTACCGGAATGATAGCGATAGACTGTTTTGCATTTCGCATAACGAGGAATGCCGATCTTGAGCTTGAGGAGGAAGAAGCTGCCGACCTTCTCACATTAATTGAAGAAGAGGTTAAAAAAAGAAGATTGGGAATTCTTGTTCGTCTTGAAGTAGATAACAAAATGCCTGAAAAGCTGCTTAATTTCCTGAAGAATATTCTTGAAGCTGAGAATAATGAAATTTATAAAATAGATGGCCCCTTAAATCTGGGCGACCTGATGTCTTTATCAAAAATTGAAAACAGAGAACTCAAGTATGAAGGCTATACTCCCAGAATTTCTTCTTATTTCAGAGAGGAAGAAAATTTCTTTAAAACAATTTCGGAGCATGACATCTTTTTGCATCATCCTTTCTATTCATTTTCATCGGTCAGCGAATTCATAGCACAGTCGGCTGAAGATCCTAACGTATATGCGATCAAGCTGACTCTCTACAGGTCAAGCGGTGATTCACCCATAATTCAGTCGCTCATTGAAGCTGCGGAGAACGGTAAGCAGGTAACTGCAGTGGTTGAGCTAAAGGCAAGATTTGATGAAGAGAATAATATTATCTGGGCAAGATCGCTGGAAAATGCTGGCGTGCATGTTGTTTACGGAGTGGCAGGATTGAAGACCCACTGTAAGATGGCTTTGGTTGTAAGAAAGGAAGAAAAGGGAATGAAGAGATATCTTCATCTGAGCACCGGAAATTATAATTCAGTCACTTCAAGAATTTATACGGATTTCGGACTTTTTACAACACATCCGGATTTTTGTAAGGACGCTTCGCATTTATTTAATTATCTGACCGGCTATTCAAAACAAAGAAGCTACAGAAAACTTCTTATCGCTCCGTTAAATTTAAGAAGAAAAATTATAAAGATGATCGATGATGAAATTAAATCTCATAAAGAAAACAGCAATGGCTATATTCTTTTCAAAAATAATTCAATGGTTGATGAAGAGGTGATAATGAGATTGTACCAGGCATCTAAGGCAGGAGTTAAAATTGATCTGATCACCCGTGGCATCTGCAGACTGAGACCTCAGGTAAAAGGTCTTAGTGATAATATAAATGTTTACAGCATAGTCGGAAGATTCCTCGAACACAGCCGGGCATATTTTTTTCACAATAACGGTAATCAGAAGCTTTATTTGGGAAGCGCTGATATTATGCAGAGAAATTTTGACAGAAGAGTAGAAGTTCTTTTTCCGATCGAAGATGTACGGATCAAAGAAGATATAATCGAAATCTTAAAATTATACCTGACTGATACAGCAAAAACATGGGTAATGGGAAGCAATGGAAATTATACAAAGAAGGAAGAGCTTCTTAAAATTTCAGACGAGGCGTTTGAAAAAGTTAATATTCAGGAATACTTTGTAAAAAAAGTTATTAAAAAACATTTGAAAGAATTGAAAGATGATACGAGAAAGAAAGTTTCACAGAATGGTGTCCATAAACATGTGGATGCATAAAATCGTCTTTCTTCAGACAAATTTATTTTTAGAAATACCCTAAAGTATTCAGAAGCCTTGCCCAAACGTACTGATCTTAAAACAATTCTTATAATCGGTAGCGGACCAATTGTTATCGGGCAGGCATGCGAATTCGATTATTCCGGAACACAGGCAGTAAAGGCATTGAAAGAAGAAGGATACAGGGTAGTCCTTATAAATTCCAATCCTGCAACTATCATGACCGACCCCGAGATCGCCGATGCCACTTACATCGAACCTATCACCAGTACCTACATTGAAAAAATCATTCAGAAGGAAAAGCCTGATGCGATCCTTCCCACTATGGGAGGGCAGACAGCTCTGAATGCTTCGATGGATCTGCACGAAAAAGGAATTCTTAAAAAATATAATGTTGAGCTGATCGGGGCAAAAATTGACTCTATAAAAAAAGCGGAGTCCCGAGAACTTTTTCATAATGCCATGCAGAAGATCGGGCTTGAAGTTGCTAATGGTAAGTTTGTAAGGGATTTTTCTGAAGCAAAAATTTTTGCCGATGAGATTGGTTTTCCGATCATCATCCGGCCTTCATTCACACTTGGAGGAACAGGGGGTGGAATTGCATACAACATTGAAGAATATGAATCACTTGTAAACAGGGGACTTGACGCTTCTCCGACCCGCGAGGTTCTGGTTGAAGAATCTCTTATCGGCTGGAAAGAATTTGAGCTTGAAGTTATGAGAGACATTAATGATAATTTTGTAGTGATATGTTCTATCGAAAATTTCGATCCGATGGGTGTACATACCGGTGATTCGATCACGGTTGCCCCCTCACAAACCCTAAGCGACAGGCAATATCAGGAGCTGAGAGATGCGTCTAAGAAAATAATTTCCGAGATCGGGGTTGAAACAGGAGGATCGAATATACAATTTGCTGTTAATCCTGAAACGGGGCGGGTGATAGTAATTGAAATGAATCCCAGAGTTTCAAGAAGCTCGGCGCTCGCATCTAAAGCAACCGGCTTTCCTATTGCAAAGATCGCTGCGAAGCTCGCAGTTGGATATACACTTGACGAGATTCCAAATGACATTACTAAAACAACTCCCTCGTGTTTCGAGCCGGTAATAGATTATGTCGTTGTAAAAATTCCCCGATGGGACTTCGACAAGTTCCGTTCAACTAATCCCGGCAATGATGTATTGGGAGTGCAGATGAAATCAGTCGGTGAAGTAATGTCATTCGGCAGAAATTTCAAAGAAGCATTTCAGAAAGCAATACGCTCGCTTGAGACCGGACGTTCCGGCTTTGGTGCTGACGGTAAAGATATTTATTCATATGAATATCTTACACAGCTGAAGAGTAATGAGAAAAAAAATCTGAAGGAAAAAATTCTAACAAAGCTGCAGGCCCCGCGCAGTGATAATATATTTTTTATCCGTTATGCAATGCTTCTGGATGCAACCATTGATGAACTCTATAACTCTACAAAGATTGATAAATGGTTTTTAAATCAGCTGAAGGAAATAGTTGAAATGGAGAAAGTGCTGTATGAGTATGAGATGTGATTTTATATTAACACAAAGCTGCCGGCATTAAACATTAACCTGAGATGAATATTAAATCAATTAAAAGATTAGAAATAATTATTTAAATCCATCATCCCACTCCGACATTCTTATCTAATGTCCTTCTTGAAAAGTAAACTATTATCATTACCAGTACAAATAATATTATACCATAGGATGCAGCCGCGCCGGTGTTATACAATCTGAGCTGTGAATATATTTCAACTGATATGGTTTTAGTCGAAAATGTATAAAGGAGAATTGTTGAAACAAACTCGCCCACCGAATTAATAAATACAAGCATCGCACCGCTGAGAATAGAGGGGTACACAAGCGGCATTATGACTTTTCGAAATGTGCGTGAACCTGTCGCGCCAAGTGAGGAAGATGCTTCTTCGAGTGAGGGATCAATCGAATTGAAGCCGGCTATTGAAGATTGAGTAATGACCGGTATATTCCGAACTGCATATGCAAGGGGAAGAATAATAAATGTTCCGACAAGGGGAACAAAGCCGGTAAAAAGAGTTGGCGAGTTGAAGCTTATTATAAAACTTAACGCTATTACTGTCCCCGGTATTCCGTATGGAAGCGATAAAAGGCTTTCAATAATATTCCCGCCTTTCATTTTTTTTCTTGAGATCAGAAATGCCGCGCTGACTCCGATGATTATAGTGATGACAACTGCTATCAAAGCCATTTTAATACTGTTTGCAAAAGGCTCGAAGAATTGAGAATCTCCAAAGATCTTTTTATAATTATCAAACGTGAATGGTTCGGTAAAATAATTTCTCATGAGTGAACCTTCAGGTATCAGCGAAAGAAAAAGCAAAGCTAATATCGGCAGCATAACTATAAATACAAACGACGCAATACTTATTGTTCCGAAAATTCCTGAACTTTTTTGATTTTGTGACAATGATAATTTAATCGTCCCTTTAGTCCGGGATTCAAATGTATTCTTCTTTCTGTAAGATCTGAGCAATATCAAAAACACGACCGAGATCAGAGTAAGTAATATAGAAAGCATTGCAGCCAATGATGTATCACCATTTATTTTCGCAGAATAAATTTCAGTAGTAAGAAATCTTGTACTGCCTCCGAATATAAAAGGTGCCGAGAAAGATGCCATGCTTGCCATGAAAACAATAAGAGAGGCGCCGATGATTGATGGAATAAGCAGAGGAAATATTATTTTTGTAAACGTTCTTATCTTCGAAGCTCCGAGAGAATGCGAGGCATCTATTAAACTGGCATCCATTTTTTGCAGTGCCGATGAAATAAATAATAAAAAGAACGGATAAAAAGAATAGATATGCACTATGATTATAGCTGTCCATCCTTCAAACTTAAACGGTGCAGACTTCATGTTGAATATCATGGAAATAATTTTTATCAAAAGCCCGTTATCATTCAGCAAAAATAAAAATGCAACGACACCAACCAGCGGAGGAGATGCAATGGGCACCAGTAATAGCGTAAAAAGAAAATTTCTGAGAGGAAATTTTCTGTACTGAAATATATAAGCAAAAAATAATCCCACTATGCAGCTTCCTGTAACAGTAATGACAGAAAGAAAAACAGAATTTAAAATTGAGCCTGATAAAATTTCCGCAAAAAAATTTGATCCGTTTGTAAAAAACGAGAAGCTTTCTTTTATGAGCGAATATATCGGGTAGGCAATGTAACCTGTAATAAAAAAAATTATCAGTGCCAGCAAAAGAATATTTACGGGTGTTAATTTTTTTTTCATTTATTTTCGCAGCTTACGTATTCTGTTCGTTACTAATTTCAAATTTACCGGATCGCCGGTATTAAATCTCAGCGGTTCGGTTTCAGAACCACTCTGAAGATCTGATGGTATTAAAGATTTAATTATTTTTTCATTTACATTAATTAAAAACTCAATAAAATAGCCTGTGAATTGTATATCAACAATTTTCGCGTGACAGTTTTCTTTGCATTTAACAGGAATAAGCTCCTCCGGAAATACTGATAAAACTTCATTATCATTTATTTCAGTAATATTAAATATTTCTTTTGCGGTTTTTTTATCAAAAAAATTTGAATGACCAATAAAATCAGCAACAAAAAAATTTGCGGGATTAAAATAAACTTCTTCTGGAGTTCCAAGCTGCTGTATCACTCCTTTATTTAATACTGCTATCCGGTCTGAAAGTGCCAGCGCTTCGGACTGATCATGTGTTACATAAACTGATGTAATTCCTATTTCTTTCTGAAGGCGTTTAATTTCATTACGGGTTTCAAGACGCAAAGCGTAATCAAGGTTTGAAAGCGGTTCGTCAAAAAGTAAAAGTGACGGCTCGGTGACTATGACCCTTGCAAGTGATACCCTTTGCTGTTCACCTCCGCTGAGATAGGTCACATTTTTATCAGAGTGATCTTTCATCTTCACTGTTTCGAGAACGGACAAAACTTTTTCTTTAATTTTATTCTTCGAAAGTTTTTGTACCTCGAGACCATATGCAACATTTTCAAATACAGTCATATTTGGAAAGAGTGCATAGTTCTGAAAAACAATTCCAATATTTCTTTTTTGCGGCGATAGATCTGTTGCAATATTATTATTAATCCATATCTCACCTGTTGCCGGAAACTCAAGCCCGGCAATAATCCGCAGTAATGTGGTTTTACCGCAACCGCTCGGGCCAACGACTGAAAAAAATTCTCCCTTTGTAAGTTCAAAGCTTATGTTGCTGAGGACATTTATTGCCGAAAAGGATTTTGTAATGTTTTTTAAAGTGAGAATTGCCATATAGAATAGAGTAGTAATTTGGGAATTGGAATTTTGCTCGCCTCCTGCACCCGCTTAACGTCGGGATAGAAAAACGGAACCGGGAATTTGAAAACTTACAAACCTAAACGGATTTAACTATTATAAAACTCTACAGCTATTTAACTA
>JBDTWU010000308.1:0-9926 GCA_040006535.1 bacterium
CGTATTAATAAATAAAGGTAAGCCCGAGATATTAACGATTTAACCTGGATTGCATGGAGAATTAATTTTTCAGAAATTATTTATTAATGGCAAAACAAGAAGCGATAAAAGTTGACGGAATAATAACAGAGATACTACCGAATACTAATTTCAAGGTTAAGCTGGAGAACGGTCATGAGATACTGGCACATATTTCCGGGAAGATGAGAATGAACTATATCAGGATACTACAGGGGGACAAGGTAACAGTTGAACTTTCTCCCTATGATCTGACAAAAGGCAGAATCACATACAGATATAAATAAAAACAAAAACATTTAATAAGGAAATATTATGAAAGTGCGAAGCTCAGTAAAAAAGATTTGTTCAAAGTGCAAAATAATTAAACGCAAGGGTGTTGTAAGGGTCATATGTACAAACCCCAAGCATAAGCAAAGACAGGGATAAATTTAATTTCAAAAAATAATTTTTCAGGAGAAACAATTTGGCAAGAATAGCGGGAGTGGATTTACCGAAAAACAAAAGAGCAGTAATTGGTCTTACATCAATTTTCGGTATTGGAAAATCTACAGCAAAAAATATTCTGGCAAAAGCCGGAATCAGTGAAGATAAAAAGATCTCACAGTTAACCGACGATGAAGTGAATCATATCAGAGCGGGGATGGGAAATGAATTAAAAGTTGAGGGATCTTTAAAATCTGAAGTTGCGATGAACATTAAGAGATTAATGGATATCGGTACTTACCGGGGGAAAAGACACAGAAGAGGATTGCCTGTAAGAGGGCAAAGAACAAAGACTAATGCCAGGACCAGGAAAGGTAAGAGAAAGACAGTTGCAGGAAAGAAAAAAGTCGCAGCCAAGAAATAATCTATAAGGAATTATATTGTGACAAGCACAACTGCCTGGATCTGAAATATTTTGAAAAATAATTTTTAATAAAATACATTTTAAAATTGGCAAAGAATTTTAAGAAAACTAAAAAGAAAGTCCATGTTGAATCCGGAGGCGTGGCACATGTGAAGGCTACATTCAACAATGTAATAGTGACACTGACAGATACTTCCGGAAACACAATTTCATGGGCATCATCCGGTAAAATGGGATTCAAGGGATCAAAGAAAAACACACCTTTTGCAGCACAGATAACCGCAGAATCAGCAGCAAAGGCCGCTATGGATGTAGGAATGAAAAAAATTGATGTACTTATAAAAGGTGTTGGTTCGGGAAGGGATGCGGCGGTAAGATCTTTGAATACGGCGGGTCTTGAAATCACATCGATAAAAGACATAACACCATTACCTCATAACGGATGCAGACCTCCTAAAAAGAGAAGGCAATAATAAAAATAAATATATTTCATCATAAAGGAAATTAAATAATAATAAATGGCAAGATATACCGGACCGAGTTGTAAATTATGTCGAAGAGAAAGAATGAAACTGTTCCTCAAGGGAACAAAATGTTTCTCAGACAAATGTCCAATAGAAAGCAGAAATTATCCTCCGGGTCAGCACGGGCTTTCCAGAAAATCCCGAATTTCCGACTATGCAGTTCAGTTGAGGGAAAAGCAAAAAGTCAGAAAAACTTACGGAGTACTGGAAAACCAATTCCGCAGATATTTTGAAGAAGCGTCACGGAAGACGGGTGTAACCGGTGATAATCTTGTTAAGTTATTGGAAAGAAGATTTGATAACACAATTTACAGATTAGGATTAGCACCATCCAGGAAAGCTGCAAGACAACTTATATTACACAGACATTTTTCAGTAAATGGAGATGTTGTAAATATTCCTTCATATTTATTGAAGGCCGGTGATTCGATTCAGGTCAGAGATAAAAGCAAGAAGCTGGAGATGATCCATGATTCGATGAAAAGAATAAAGGATAATATGATGGTAGCCTGGCTTAATCTGGACAAGGCAAATATGAAAGGTGTATTTATGAAAGAGCCGGACAGAGCCGAAGTTCCATTTATTGCAAACGAACAGCTTATTGTAGAGCTGTATTCAAAATAGTATTAATTTAAAAAATAAATATTCAAGCACATTATGATGAAGATTAATAATTTTCAAATGCCGGAAACAATTGTAAAAGAGGAATCCTCCTACTCCGATACATTTGGAAGGTTTACAGTTCAACCATTAGAGAGAGGTTACGGAGTAACGTTGGGAAATTCTTTGAGAAGAGTTCTTATTTCTTCGCTTACAGGAAGCGCAATTATAGCAATCAGAATTAACGATGCACCACACGAATTTACCACATTAAAAGGAGTGGTAGAAGATTTATCCGAAATAATTCTTAATCTGAAGGAAGTGAGATTCAAAGATGTAACAGGAAAGTCAACTAAAATTGAATTCAATTTAAAAGGTCCGCATAAGTTCACAGCAAAAGACATTCAGGATAAAACTGCAGATTTCGAAATTCTAAACCCGGATAAATTTATTGCAACATTGAATAAAGATGCAAATTTAAATATTGAATTAAGAATGGGAACAGGAGTCGGGTATGTACCTTCGGAAGATAACAAACAAACAGGACTACCCTTAGAATTTATATATATGGATTCAGTTTTTTCGCCGATAAGAAATGTAAATTATACAATAGAGAATACGAGAGTGGGAAAAAGAACAGATTATGAAAAATTAATACTGGACATAAAAACTGACGGGTCAATTAGTCCTGAAGATGCTTTGGTATATTCAGCCAGACTAATGCAGGAACACATACAGTTGTTTCTCAATCTTAATCCGCAGCATATTGAGAAGAAAGAAGATCCGGTAAAGACAGAAAAAGATGAAGAACATGAAATGGTAAGAAAGATTCTTATAATGCCGGTAGATGAACTTGACCTTTCGGTAAGGTCACAAAATTGTTTAAGGTCTGCGAATATAAAAACAATTGCTGACCTTGTTAGCAAGAATGAAGGAGAAATGCTTCATTACAGAAATTTCGGAAGAAAATCCCTGGCTGAACTAGGTGAGCTGATAGAGAATTTTGGATTAACATTTGGAATGGATGTTGATAAATATCTGAAAGAAGAGCCGGTCACTTAATTATTAAATCAAAGTTTATTTAGAATTTTATGGTACACAGAAAAAAAGGCAGAAAGCTTGGACGGACAGCAAGCCACAGGAGTGCATTACTTGCAAACTTATCTATTGCACTTATATTGAATAAAAGAATAAAGACAACACAGGCTAAAGCAAAAGAATTAAGAAGATTTATAGAGCCGCTGGTTTCCAAAGCAAAGAAAGCACTGACATTGAAAGACTCTGCACCGGAAAAAAATGTTCACTTAAGAAGAGAGGCAAGAAAATTTTTAAATAACAAGGAAGCTTTGATTATTTTATTTGATGAGATAGGAGCAAAAGTTGGGGACAGGCCGGGAGGCTACACAAGAGTTTTGAAAACAGGAACACGTTACGGAGACGGTGCTCAGACTGCGATTATAGAATTTGTAGATTATAATTATGTAAAAGCAAAAGAAGATTTGGCTCAGGAAAAAGAAGATCTAAAGAACCCTGATGGTAAGAAAAAGGAAAAGAATACAGATAAAACTAAAAAAGAACGGCCTTCAAAAAAAGATATGAAGACGTCATCGAAAGGCATTTCTGAGAAAAAAACTAAAACGAGGACAACTACGAGAAAGAAAACAGTAGATAATTAGAATTTATATTTAGAGATCCTTAACTCAGTTAAAATTTTTCCCTAATAAGATTATAATGAATGTTAAGGATTTTTTCATTTAAAATATCGGAGTTTTATTATGAAAATAGTTTCGGCAGAATTTATAAAAAGTATATATGATTTAAGAGCGCTTCCTAATTCGGTTCTATCAGAATTTGTATTTGTAGGAAGATCAAATGTTGGAAAATCCTCCCTTGTAAATATTATCTGCAATAAAAAAAAGCTTGCAAAAATAGGCTCAGTGCCGGGTAAGACACGCCAGTTAAATTATTTTCTTATAAATGAAAAATTTTATCTGGTTGATCTGCCTGGATATGGATATGCTAAGGTACCGGAACAGATCAGAGCAGGCTGGAGAAAATTAGTTGAAGATTATATTAGCGAAAGATCTAATGTAAAACTCGTTTTTGTTCTTATAGATGCAAGGCATGAGCCTACATATTTAGATGAGCTAATGGTCAGCTGGCTTGAATATTATGAAATTCCGTTTGCGATAGTCCTTACCAAATCCGACAAGATCTCAGCAAATAAAATGCAGAAACAAATTTACAGAGCTTCAAAGATCGTCAACAACGAAGACCTGTGCATTGACTATATCCCTTTTTCAATTATTAGCGGGGAAGGCAAGTATGAAATTTTAAAATTAGTAGAAGAGCATCTTGACACTTAAATTTCCCTTCGCATTTACATACCTTTAATACTGTTTATATTCTTGTATCTGTTTATAATATGGTATAAATTTTAAAGAATATTCACTCTTTGATAAACTTATGCCTGTTATAAAAATTTTAATTGCAGATGATATTGATATTTCTGCACTAAAGATTTTATCTTCCAAAAGATTTTTTGTGAAGATAGAGATCGGAATCTTTAATTCAGAGATAATAAGAAGATATAATTATTTTGATGTATTAATTATCAGAAGTATAAGAAACATCGACAAAAATTTCTTAGAGCAAACCGGATTTAAAATTATTGCCACAGGATCAAAGGGCACTGATCATATTGATGTTGAGTTTGCAGAAGAAATGGGAATAAAAATACTGAACGCAGAAGATTCAAACAATATATCGGCTGCTGAGCATACATTAGCATTAATATTGGCTATCGAGAAGAGTTTATTATTTTCCGATCAGCTTGTAAGAGAGAATAAGTTTAGCTTTTATGACTATGAAAGGCATGAGATCTATGGAAAGAGCATTGGAATTATCGGCTTCGGAAAAGTCGGGAGCTATGTCGGAAAATTGTGCAGTGCATTCGGGATGAAAGTTTATGCCAATGATACGGATAAAAATGTAGTAAAAAAAAATAAAAATTTTATATTTAAAAATGTAAAATATATTTTAAAAAGTTGTGATATTGTTTCTATTCATATCCCCCTGAGTAAAAAAAATTTATATTTTATTACAAAGGAGAAATTAAAATTGCTTGACAAAAAATCTATTCTGATTAACACTTCAAGAGGAGATATTATTGACGAAAAATATTTACTAAAGATGCTGATCGAAAATAAAATAAGGTCCGCCGGACTGGACGTGTTCAGCAATGAACCCGGTATAAACAGGCGCTTCAGAAACCTTAGCAATGTAGTATTATCAAATCATATAGCAGGAAAAACAATTGAAAGCAGGAGAAGAGTTTCGGAAAATATATTCCGGCAAATCAGGAAATTTTACAGTTAATTTCTTTTTTAAAAATGCAAAGTTAATTAATAATTTATAAAAATTTTTACGTTTGCTTAATACGAAAATCTATATTGACAAGTTACAGCATTAGTAGTATATTAATTATAAAATTTTACAGCCCTCGTCAGAAAAAACTTAACATAGAATTTAAATTAATTAATTAATTAAGGAGAAAAAAAATGTCACAAAAACTTACAACATCTTTGTTGCTTATACTTATGATGTTTTCCTTCAGTCTGAGTTACTCCAGAGACAACAGGGGAAAAGAAGTCAAAGCCACTACTTTAGATGGTTCCGAAATCGGAACACCCAATAACAATGCTATTACGACTAACAGTAAAACCACTTTTGATAATCAACCTTTAACAACAACTGCTTATCCAGTTGCTTATCATCCATTTGGATTGTCATCTTTTTATGATCTGCAATCTAACGGATCAACTGATGAAATATGGCAAAATCCTTTAGCTCCGGATAATGTACATGCAGCCGTAATGGTTTTGCCTGTTTTCGGTGGAACAAGGTTTGTTAATTATCTTTTAAGTGCAGACAGAGGTACAACCTGGAGTTTATTAGGTAACGTGGCAGAATCTCAATCCGGATTTCCTTCTATAAACGGATTTCCAGATGTTGGTAAAGCTATTGTTACAATGCATACCACAGCAGGCGGAGCAGCTGCAGCGAGATCACAGGTTTTTGTAGATCAGGGAGCCGGTTTCGGTGTATTCGACAGATTAGATCCGGGAATGAATGCACTTAATTCTGATATATGGGGTAGAATAATTACAACAGGCCTGAGCACCAATCCGGTAAAATTTGTTTTAACAGCTTCAGTTAACGGTGCAGCGATTGCTTCAACTAATACAGGAAGCAGCTTGACTCCTCCCGGAACTTTCAGCGGATGGGTAGATTACAATGCTAACACAGCCGAGCAGTATTGTTTAGGATTAGGCCAGGATGGAAGAATCGGAAATGCATATGTTGTAGCAGATGCAGTAGATCAGGGTTCTGTAGCTTTTAGAGAATCCGTGGATAACGGATTGACCTGGAGTGCACCGACCACAGTTTTTAATGCAAGTATTGATGCAGATAGTTTAGGAGCTTTCAGAGGTATAAGTATGATTTATTTAGGTAACACTCCATGTGTAACGTATGAGTTAGATATGATAACTGCAGCAGGATTTTTTCCCACACTGCCAAGTAAAATAATGTTCTGGAGTCCTGCTATAAATGCAGGTGCTCCTAAAGAAGTAGCGGGACCAAACAATGTTACATTCTATCCTAATAATGGACCAAACGCCGGTGTTTATACACCGCTTTGCAGACCTGTAATTGGAAAAACGAATACTGGAAGTCAGAATTTGTTTTTAGCATTTAACGGAACTACTAATCAAAATGCCGCAGATTCAAACACTTATTATGCAACTTATTTCCTGACATCATATAATGGTGGTAATACCTGGACGAATTCAACAGGAACATCTGTTCCTGAAAGAATTACTCCAACCACTCCATTGACGGATTTCAGATATGTTAGTATGTCACATACCAGTTCACCAAAATCTACTTTACCTGGTTCACCTTGGTTAGTCCAAATGACTGTTCAAACACATGGTTACGCAGGTGCATTTGCTCCATCAATGCCCCCGGGACCAAGTGATTTTGTAGGAATGACAGTAGAAGTTCCATTTGGATCATCAGTGAATGAAATCAGCGGCATAGTACCAGACAGCTATTCATTAAAACAGAATTTCCCAAATCCTTTTAATCCATCAACTTCTATCAGATTTGATATTCAGAGATCTGCTAATGTTACTTTGAAAGTATATAATTCAAACGGACAGGAAGTAGAAACATTAATTAATAACGAATTGGTCACACCTGGAACGAAAGAGGTAGTTTTCAATGCTAATTCTTTAAGCAGTGGAATTTATTTCTATACCTTATCGGCCGGAGACTTTAAAGAAACAAAGAAAATGATGTTGATAAAATAAATATTTTTGTTTAATACGAATTAAATAAAACCAACCCTCATGATTAACAAGAAATTGTTTTATTATGAGGGTTTTTTAAAATCACAAAGACTATGAAAAAAACAATTACAAAATTAAATTATTTTAAAACTAAGGGGGAAAAAATGTATACGACAACAAAACTAACTCTTTCCCTATTGTTAGTTCTGACTTTGCTGATCGGAAGTTCTGCAATTGCTTTAGATAAGCAAGGAACAACAGGAAAGATCACCGGAAGAGTTATTGATGCCAAGGATAAAACAGGTTTGATCGGTGCAACGATCAAGGTGAATAATACTAATCTGGGCGCAATTACTGACGAAAGCGGTGAGTACACTATATTAAATGTGGATGTAGGTACATATTCTGTATCTGCATCATATATTGGCTACGACCCTCAGACCGTTTCAGACGTAAAAGTTTCAGCTGATCTGACTACCAGAGTAGATTATGCTTTGAAGGTATCAGGCAGTGAAATCACTACGGATGAAATAGAAATAGTTGGCAAGCGTAACGCAATTTCACCGGATCAGAGCGGACAGATCATCGATAAAGAATTTATTGATAATTCCGGTCTGAGAGGCATACAGAATATTGCATCCACAACTGCCGGCGTTGTTCAGGATGAAAAAGGAACAAACATTAACATTCGCGGCGGAAGAACCAATGAAACTGCAATTATTATTGATGGAGTTTTAACTACCAATCCTTTAAACGGAAATTCTTCCGCTTACGTTGGTAATTCCACACTTGAAGAATTGGCAGTATTGACAGGCGGATTCAGTGCCGAGTATGGAAATGTGTTAAGCGGAGTTATTAATGTTACCACAAAAGGAGGAACAGATATTTATTCCGGTTCTATAGAAGGGATTACAGATGCTTTACAAAGTAAATCCACTTCCCAGGGATATAATGTCTATAACTTTTCATTTGGCGGTCCATTAATTCCTTCAAAAAAGCTTTCAAGATTTATAAATTTTTATGGTGGTATTGAAAGAAATTTCTTTTTAGTTGAAAATCCGAGCTGGATTTCTAAAGAATTGGGTATCGGAAATAATGTATTACCCGGGTATAGTCTTCAAAGGTGGTCTGGGAATGGAAAGATAAATTTCGATTTTCAATCATTGAATCAAAAAGTCCCTGTTCAATTGAAAATGGGTACTAACATTTCCGATACTAAACGCAGAAGATATATAGGATCATATTTATTAAATAATTCTGCAAATAACCCTGAAATTATAGAAAACAATAAACAGTATTATGCCAAAATAAATCATCAATTATCTTCAAAAACTTTTTATGAAGTACAATTTAACTACTTCAATGTAAATAGTGTTGAGGAAAATCCTTTCTTCAAAGATGATTTCCTTAGTTATGGTTCCAGAAGTAATGGATCAAATATTACATTGGATAAATACAATCAATTCGCTAAAGAAGGCAGAGTAGCAAATAATTTTGAAAAAAGTGCTACATCCTATATTGAAGGGAGTCTTAATCTGACAACCCAGCTTAAGAGAAACGAGATAAAATTCGGTGGCAGTTATAAATATCACACTATCAGACATTATCAGGTAGCTCCTTTGAGATCTATTCTTTATAAGAATATTCAAGACAGGGATTCTTTAAAGACTATATACAATAATAATTTGAATTCTGATTATTATGGATACAACTTCGACAATACTGCCGAAGTCGAAGACGGTTTTGATGGTGCAAAGCATCCGATTATTGCGGCAATGTATCTTCAGGATAAAGTCGAATTTAAAGACTTTACACTGAATGTCGGACTGAGATGGGATTATCTTAATGCAAATTCCTGGAGAATCAAAGATCTTACTAACTTAGTGAGATTTGGAGATCCAACCAAATTCGATGATGCAGATATAACCAATGAAACAGATGCTACATCTACAATTAGTCCAAGAATCGGTTTTTCCTTTCCGGTGACTAATAACACAATATTTCATGCTCAATATGGTAAGTTCATTCAATTACCACAGCTTGATAATTTATATATTGGAAAAGATTATTTAGCTTTCTGGGCAAATATTGGTGGTTTCGCGGCCACTTTTGGTAATCCGAATTTGAAGCCTGAAAAAACCACAGCATACGAAATTGGTGTTAAGCAGCAGGTCGGTGACAGATTGTCAATGGATCTGACGGCTTACTATAAAGAAACAGAAGATTTAATTGGTATCAAAAAATTTCCTCAGTTACCAAATGCATTACAGGTTTATGAAAATCAGGACTATGGTACCCTCAGGGGAGTAGACCTTTCTTTTGACCTGAGAAGAACGAACAGGCTGGCATTGAATCTTTCTTATTCTTTAAGTTATGCTTCCGGAACGGGATCAGATCCCGATGCAGCTTTTACTGCAGCGTGGCTAGGAACAAGGCAGCCGAAACTGACATCACCTCTTGATTACGATCAAAGACATACAGGCTTAGTTAATCTGGATTACAGATTTGGTAAGACAGATGTTCCCAAAGGATTTTTGGGTAAGGTGTTATCACAGTTTGGTGTAAACTTATTATATCAAT
>JBDTWU010000309.1:0-5866 GCA_040006535.1 bacterium
AATAATTTACAGAAGGTTTCTGATTTAGGTTCAGCCGATGATCTCGATATAGTATTTTGGTCGGGATGTGCAGGTGCGTTTGATAAACGATACAGGAATGTAACGAAATCTTTTGCTAAGCTATTGAATGCAGCGGGAGTAAAATACGGAGTGCTCGGAAGTGAAGAAAAATGTACAGGCGATCCTGCAAGAAGACTGGGCAACGAGTTCCTTGCAGAGACATTTATTAAACAAAATGTAGAGACTTTAAAAAAATATAATGTAAAAAAAGTTGTAACAGCCTGCCCGCATTGCATGAATACATTAAAAAACGAGTATAATAAATTCGGTATAGAACTGGATGTGACGCACCATTCGGAGTTTATAGATAATTTACTTAAAGAAAAAAAATTAAAACCGAAGAAAGAAATAAAAGAGAAAGTTACCTATCATGACTCCTGTTATCTTGGAAGATATAATAATATTTATGATTCTCCGAGAAAATCTCTTGAAAGTACAGGAGCGGATTTAGTTGAAATGGTCCGGTCTAAAGATAAAGGTTTTTGCTGCGGAGCCGGAGGAGGAAGAATGTTCCTGGAGGAGCATGAAGGTAAAAGAGTGAACATAGAAAGAACTGAAGAAGCTCTGGCGACCGGGGCAAAAACAATTGCATCTGCATGTCCGTTTTGTATGACAATGCTTACTGATGGAGTTAAGGAAAAGGAAATGAGTGAAAAAGTGAGGGTAAAGGATGTTGCAGAGATAGTGCTTGAGAGTCTGTAGCATTTAAAATTTTTTAAAGTTTTAATTTAAGCTTAAAGATTGTAATTTATATTTATGGAATCTGTATTAGAAAATATAGTTAACTCACCGAAGCTCAGAATTTATTCGAAAGAGATAGATGATATTCTTAATGAAGAACAGAAAAGACGAAAGGAGTTTTACGAGACGATGAAAGAAGGTGATAAAGTAGAATTTATTAACGGTGAAATAATATTTAATTCTCCTGTAAAATTTGAACATAACAGAACAGCTGTATTGTTATTAAGGTTGTTAAGTTCCCATGTAAGTTTTAAAGATTTAGGCTTTGTAGGAATAGAAAAGCTTATGATTTCATTGACACGCAATGATTATGAGCCGGATATATGTTTTTTTGAAAAAGCAAAATCAGATTTCTTTGATCTGAAGCAAATGCAGTTTCCGGCTCCGGATTTTGTAGTTGAAATTATATCACCATCTACAGAGCATAATGACAGAGTTATAAAGTTTGAAGATTATGCTGCACACGGAATTAAAGAATACTGGGTTGTTGATCCCGGAAAAAAAACCATTGAACAATATATTTTAGATAAAAACAGGTATGAACTTTTTTTAAAATCCGATAATGGATTAATAAAAAGCAAAGTAATACCCGGTTTTGAAATTCTGATAGAATCTGTTTTCAATGAGGAAGAAAATTTAAAAGCATTAAAAAAAATAATAAACCAATAAAATATCCGCAGATGGCGGGATAGGAGAAATAAATCAATGTCATATTTTTTTACTTCGGAGTCTGTAAGTGAAGGGCATCCGGACAAAGTAAGCGATCAGATATCAGATGCCGTGCTTGACGATATATTAAAACACGATAAAGATGCAAGAGTAGCATGTGAAACATTTTGTGCAACCGGGCTTGTGCTTGTAGGAGGCGAGATCACAACTTCGCACTATGTAGATGTGCAGAAGGTTGTGCGGGAAGTTGTGGAAGATATAGGCTACACAAAAGGTGATTACAGATTTGATCACCACTCTATAAATGTAATGTCAGCAATTAACAAGCAATCGCCTGACATTGCACGCGGTGTTGATACCGGCGGAGCCGGAGATCAGGGAATGATGTTTGGATATGCAAACATTGAAACTAAAGAATTTATGCCTCTTGCAATTACACTTGCGCATAAATTAATGAAAGAGCTTGCAACGATCAGAAAAAAAAATAATGGCATGATGTCTTATCTCAGGCCTGATTCTAAATCGCAGGTTACAATCGAATATAACGAAAAGAATGAACCTGTAAGGATAGATGCAGTAGTTGTTTCGACTCAGCATGATCCCGGAGTTTCTCAGAAGACAATTAAAGAAGATGTAATTGAAAATCTGATCAGCAAAGTTCTGCCGTCTGATATGGTAGATAAAAAAACAAAGTATCATGTTAATCCTACCGGAATGTTTGAGATTGGCGGACCGCATGGTGATACAGGTTTGACAGGAAGGAAAATTATTGTTGATACATACGGAGGCAAAGCCCCTCACGGAGGCGGTGCGTTTTCCGGGAAAGATCCTTCGAAAGTTGACAGAAGTGCAGCATATGCTGCAAGACACATTGCTAAAAATATTGTTGCTGCAGGACTCGCTGATGAATGTCTTATACAACTGAGCTATGCTATTGGAGTTGCTGAGCCGGTTTCAATTTATGTTAATACTTACGGAACAGGAAAGGTATCAGATAAAGAATTAGGAGATATAATTAAAAAGGAGATTGATCTTACTCCAAAAGGAATAATCACAAGATTAAATCTTAAAAGACCTATATACAGGAAGACCGCATCTTATGGACACTTTGGAAGAAATGATAAGGACTTTACATGGGAAGCTCTGGATCTGAAAGATAAAATTAAGAAAGCGGTGAAATAAATTTCTGAAAGTATTCGCCACTAATTGTACTAATGAGAACGAATTATTAAAACGTATTACATAAAATGCTTGTAAATAGTGAATTAAGTGGCACCGGTTTCATTTAGAAAATTATGAATGATTTTGTCTTTGGATTTTTTTATCCGTTAAAATGTATAAAATTATTTTTTAAATACCCGAAGTTAATAGTGTATTCCATTGTCCCGGTAATAATCAATCTGATTATTTACGGGACAATTTTTTTTTATACTTACAACTGGATCCTTGGAAAGACTGAAGATATAATCCGTCCGGGTGACTTAAATAGTATTTTCATTGAACTCATACAATCAATTGTGAAAATATTTTCTTTACTTCTGGTGCTTGCAATTTGTTATTTATCCTTTGTAATATTCGGGGGAATGATATCAGCTCCTTTTAATGAAAAAATTTCCCGGCTTATTCAGGAAAAATTGTTTGAAAAAAATGAAGAAAATAATCTGCCATTTTTCAAAGATACATTAAGAAGCATATTGGAGGAAATGAAGAAAATAGTTTTTTATTTTTCAATAATGATACCATTGATATTAATAGACTTCATTCCTATGATCGGCAGCGTAATCACTCTTGTTTTCGGATCGGCATTTTCTTTTTTTTATAATGCTCTTAATTTTCTGGACTATCCTATGACCAGAAAATTGACAGGCTTCAGACAAAAATTAAAAATTGTAGGCTCCAAGAAAATGCTTTCATTTGGTTTTGGTGCATTTGCATTTCTGTTCACGTTTCTGCCCGTGATAAATGTATTCTTCAATCCCTTGCTGGTTGCGGCGGGAACAAGGATTTTTTATGAAAAAGGATATTGTGATATTCTAAAGGAATGAAACCGGTATGAGATAAAATATTAATATTTTAAGTTTATTTTTTAAAGCCGGTGAGTGTTTCTTAGTTTTAGAATGTCCCGGCGATATTCAATTGATGATATTTAATTGACGATATTCAATTAAATAGTTTATTAGTCAGGAAATCAAAAATTTTGATCGATAAGGAATTATAAGATTTTTTTAAAACTATAAAAAATGATTCTACCTCCTTGTAAGAAGTGAAAAATGAATTGCTATTGTTAGAATAAAATTCTTTTTGTTAAATAAATGAACGAACCCACAGTAAATCCTGAGCTTGCAAAACAGCTCGGTCTTCTTGATGAAGAATATGAACGTATATTAAAAATTCTCGGACGAACGCCTACATATACTGAGCTTGGAATATTTTCGGTGATGTGGAGCGAGCATTGCTCATATAAAAATTCTATTCTCGAATTAAAAAAATTACCCCGAAGCGGTGGAAGGCTACTCGTTGGAGCAGGAGAAGAAAATGCCGGACTTGTTGATATTGGGGACGGACTGGCAGTTGCATTCAAAATAGAATCGCATAATCATCCGTCTGCGGTCGAGCCGTATCAGGGCGCGGCGACAGGTGTGGGAGGAATACTGAGAGATATTTTTACAATGGGGGCAAGACCTATTGCTGCATTGAACTCGCTAAGGTTCGGGAAAATTGATTTTAATCACATAGATATGGAGGAAACAAAGATTGATATTAGCATTCCCAAGCTGGGGCTTGGGAATGAGAGTAGTCCTGGGCTTGGGAATGAGAGTAACTCGCTAAGGTTCGGGAAAATTTCAAAAGCAAAAGATCACCACAGAGGAACAGAGACTCAGAGAGAAAAGAGTGAAAAAGCAAAAGACTACCACAGAGTCACGGATACACAGAGAGAAGATTTTAGTAATAAATCCTTTGTGCCTTTGAGTCTTCGTGGTGAAAAAAACATGTCGGGGTCCGGGAATGAAAAAAAACAGGAAGGTAAAGTGGAGAAGCAGGATAATGAAAAGCTTCCGCCACTAAGAAATGAAAATTCCGAAAACAAATTGAAATATAAAGAGAAAAATAATTTTGAAAAAGTACAGTTGCAAAATGATTCAGCGATGACTGCCAGATCAAAATATTTATTCAGGAATGTAGTCAAAGGAATTGGCGACTATGGAAATTGTTTCGGAGTGCCGACTGTAAGCGGAGAAATTTATTTTGAAGAATGTTATAGGGACAATCCACTTGTGAATGCGATGGCGGTGGGAATTGTAAAGCATAATGAAACAGCAACTGCCAAAGCAAGCGGTATAGGAAATCCTGTTTTTATTGTAGGCTCTTCGACCGGAAAAGACGGCATACATGGAGCAACGTTTGCATCGGAAGAAATTTCCGAAAACTCTGAATCGAAAAGACCGAATGTGCAGGTAGGAGATCCCTTCACAGAGAAATTATTATTAGAAGCAACATTAGAAATTATAAGAGCAGGAGGAGTAGTTGGTATTCAGGATATGGGGGCGGCGGGAATTACATGTTCAACAAGTGAGATGAGTGCGAAAGGAAAATGCGGTATGGAAATAAATCTGGATATGGTTCCTCTCCGTGACGAGAACATGAGTGCATATGAAATAATGCTTTCCGAATCACAGGAAAGAATGCTGGTTGTGATTGAAAAAGGGAAGGAGCAAATTGCGAAAAATATTTTTGATAAATGGGATCTGAACTGCTCTGAGATAGGAAGAATAATTGAAGAAAACAGAGTGAGAGTTTTTTATAATGGAATTCTTGAAGCTGATGTACCTTGTTTTGAGTTAGTATTGGGTGGCGGTGCGCCTGTTTATGAAAGAGAAAAAAGAGAGCCCGATTACTTAAAGGAAAAAAGAGTTTTTGATTTTGATAAAATAGCGGAGCCTGGAAATCTTAACGATGTTCTTTTAAAACTTTTATCCTCTCCTAACATTACAAATAAAAACTGGGTCTGTGAGCAGTATGATCAGGAAGTTAGAACAAATACTATTGTTTTGCCCGGAGGAGACGCTTCGGTTATCAGATTGAAAGAAACTAATAAGGCTCTCGCTATGAAAGTCGACTGTAACGGGAGATACGTCTATCTTAATCCTTATAAAGGAGGAATGATCGCTGTATGCGAAAGCGCCAGAAATGTCGTATGCACAGGCGCTTTACCGATTGCAATAACCAATTGTTTGAATTTCGGAAATCCGTATAATGCGGAAGTTTATTTTCAATTCAGTGAAGCGATAAGAGGAATTGCTAATGCTTGCAGAATTTTAGAAACTCCTGTGACCGGAGGTAATGTTAGTTTTTATAATCAGTCAAAAGATTATACAGTATATCCGACTCCGGTGAT
>JBDTWU010000310.1:0-8221 GCA_040006535.1 bacterium
TTTGTTGTCGGGTTAAAAGGATTTGGAGAATTTCCTACTATAATATGTTTTTTTGGACCACCAGAATAGTTAATGCTTGTGATCAGCTTGGTCCTGCCATTTACCGTGTTTGTATAATCAGAGATTCCCGCATTGTTAAATGCACAGACTTTATATATATATATATTGTCCGGGGTCAGTCCAACTTCCTGATAAGTCAGAATATCAGTTCCAACGGTATCAATATATCGAAAGAAGGGTTCATTCTGATTCTTTCTGGCTATAATAAATCCATTTTCATTTGTTGCATTGTCCTGCCACCCAATTGTTATGCTGGTTGTTGTGATACTCTGTACAGTTAAATTGGTTGGAGCGGTGGGAATTAAATTCGGATCTCCGAGCAAAATTGCTGAAGCTATGTTAGAATAGCCGGACCGGTTTAACCCCCTATATGCAAATACCCTGTAATAATAAAGATTTCCGCGCGTTACCCAGTAATCGTAATAAATACTCACATTCTGCGGTACGGCATCTATTACTTCCCAGCTTGCAGAATCATTTACCTCTGCCCTTTCAATATAAAAGCCTTCTTCATTTGAGGAATTATCGTGCCATTTTATTTCAATATAACTTGTATCTTTCGGTCTTGCTTCAAGATCGGAGGGTGGGCTGATAGTTTGTGATTTCAGTGATGCTGCCGATATAGCAAGCAGGACTGAAATTAAAAAAATAATTCTGGTCATTTTTAGTTTCTCCTTAGGTATTAATTAACTTATGAATTCTGAAGTTAATTACAGACAGTTTAATTAATTAATTCAAAAATATGGTTAGTAGATATTAAAGTCCAAACAAAAATTTGAATATCCGTAGGATTCAGATTTGTAATAAAGAATTGAAATTAAGTCCGATTATTTTAATATTAACATCACTCGGAACGCAAAAAACAAATGAAAGTTACAGACGATCTCTTTCAGCTGATAAAATCTCTGGATCAATCAGAAAAAAGATATTTCAAAATCTTCGCCACAATGCATGTCAAGGGCAGTGATCACAATAAATATGTGAAACTTTTCGATGCCATCGAAGTGCAGAATGATTACGATGAAGAAGAAATCCGTAAACAGTTCAAAAAAGAAAAGTTTCTAAATCAGCTTCATGTTGCAAAAAATTATCTTTACAATAATATTCTTAAGAGCCTTCGTCTCTATCATTCAGATAAATCCAAGCTTAATGAGCTGATCGATATTCTTCGCGATGTTCAGATCCTTTATGACAAATCCCTGTACAAACAATGCAGAAAGCTTCTGGATAAAGCAAAAAAAATAGCCTATGCTTATGAAAAACACTCGCAGATCATTGCAGTGCTTGACTGGGAGAAGACGCTTGCCCGTACCAGCTCCTACGCCGAAAGCAATGAAAAAGAGCTCCTTGAATTTTATGATGAACATAATATTGCAATCGAAAGGCTAAGTAATATAAATGAGTATTGGAAGCTTACAATGAAATCTTTCTTTTTAAGGAAGAAGCAGGGGGAGATCAGAGATAAAGCCGAACTTAAGAAATTTAATGAAATTATAAATCATCCTCTTCTTCAGACCGAAAAAAATGCAACCTCCTTTCTTTCAAAAACATTTTATTTTAACATAAAGGGTTTGTACTATTTTACAAATAAAGATTTTAAAAACCTTCTTCAGCATTGTCTGAAGCTGGTGGACCTGCTTGAAAACAATCCTCTTTTGATGAAAGAAGATAACTACATTACCTCATTGTATAATCTTTTGCTCGTCCAGCTTGAATTGAAAAAATATGATAACGCTTTAAATACAATAACAAAACTACGGGAGCTTAAAACAAATTCACCTACTATGCAGGCGAGAATATTCGTCACATCATATGATACTGAGCTTAATCTTTATTTAAAGACAGGTGAATTTTCAAAAGGAATTCCTCTTGTGAATGAAATAGAATCGGGATTAGAAAAATTTAAAGACAAGATCAATAAGGAGTCAGAAGTTCTTTTTGCATACAATATTTCGTATTTATTTTTCGGTCTTGGAGATTATGATAGTTCTTTGAAATGGATAAATATAATTATAAATGACAAGGAGCTGAACATCAGAGAGGATATTCAATGCTTCGCAAGAATTCTTAATCTGCTTATTCATTACGAGCTGGGCAATTATGATCTCATTGAATACATTATAAAATCCACACGAAGGTATCTTTCAAATAAGAATAAACTTAATAAGTTCGAGCTTATTGTGCTGAATTATATCAGAAAACTAATCAACGCTAATACCAAGGACGATAAAATATTTATTTATCGTGAATGGAAAAAAGAGCTGAATGCTATTTCAGATGATCTACTTGAGATCAAAGCATTTGAATATTTTGATTTTATATCTTGGCTTGATTGCAATACAAAAGGAAAAAGCTTTTCAGAAATTGTAAAAGAAAACAAAAAATAATATCGTATCCCTAATTAGTTTTTTTTAATTCTGCTCCGTCTTTTTTATCAATCACTTCATAGCCTTTTTCTTTTATTTTATTTCTTATCTCATCTGCAAGCTTAAAGTCTTTATTATTCTTAGCTTTATTCCTGCGATCAGACAAAGATATGATGTCTTCCGGAATTTCAGAATCATCTTCTTCAGCTGTCTCAATTTTATTTAAGTCCAATCCAAACACTCTGTCAAAATCATTCGCCAATAATAATTTTTCAGCGGGGGATACCTTTTCATCACGGAGCATATCCCAAAGCACCGCCATTGCTTCCGGCATATTAAGATCATCATTGATAGATTCCAGAAATTTATTTTCCCATTCACGGGTAAGATTATTGTTGTCTGCATTAACATCCTGCTTGTCCGGAATAATTCGAGTAGGAGAGTTATTGTTCGATTCATTTTTCAGATTCAAAATTTTTCCTGTAAGATTCCTGTACCCGTTTTTTGCAGAGTCAAGTGCTTCAAATGTAAATTTCAGCTTTTTTTTATAATGTGCCATCAATAAAAAATATCTGTAGTCCATGGGTAAGTATCCCATATCCATTATTGTCTGAAGAGTAATAAATTTCCCCGTGGACTTTGACATTTTTTCGCCCGCCATATCTAAAAATTCTCCATGCAGCCAGTAATTAACAAACTTCTCACCGTTACATGCCTCCGATTGGGCAATTTCATTAGTGTGATGGATTGGAATGTGATCAATGCCTCCGCAATGTATATCCAGATGTCTTCCCAGTGCTGCCTTACTCATTGCAGAACACTCTATATGCCATCCCGGAAAACCGACGCCCCATGGTGATTCCCATTCCATTTGTCTTTTTTCATTCCTGGGTGAAAATTTCCACAAAGAAAAATCGGTAGTATTTTTTTTCTCCCTGGAAAATTCAATCCTTGCTCCTTCCTGCAATCCTTTAATATCAAGCTTTGCAAGCTTTCCATAGGCGGGGAACAGTGAACTGTCAAAATATATCCCGTCACTTGTTACATAAGTATATCCTTTCTCTTCCAGGCATTTTATCATATCGATCTGCTCTTTTATATAATCGGTAGCTTTAGTGTAAATATCCGGTGGAATAATATTTAATAAAGATATATCTCTTTTAAAAATATTAGTATAGTATTCCGATAATTCCCAGACGCTTTTGCCTTGCTGTTTAGCTGATAATTCAATTTTGTCATCACCCTCATCGCTGTCGGTAACAAGATGTCCGACGTCAGTTATATTCATAACGTACTTTATTTGTAAATCATTATATTTCAAGACTCTCAAAAGAATGTCTTCAAAGAAAAAGGTTCTGAAATTACCAATATGCTGATAATTGTAAACGGTAGGTCCGCAGCTGTACATTTTGACATCAGAAGGATCAATAGGAATAAATTCTTCTTTCGTTCGCGATAATGTATTATATAGCTTTAACATTTTCTTAGTATTGAGTATTGACTAACGAGTATTGAGTAGCGAGTATTGGAGTGTTAAGTTTTATATTGATGATCTTTCCAATACCCAGTCCTCTGTACTTACTACTTATTGCTGAATGCTTAAAAATAAATTCTCAATTTTTTTTCTTGCCCAGGGAGTCTTTCTTAAAAAAGTCAAACTCGATTTTATACTTGGGTTTTCTTTAAAACATTTTATGTTGATGCGGTTGCTTAATTCTATCCAACCATAGTGCTCAAATAATTGAGTAATAATATTCTCCAGAGTTATTCCATGCAAAGGATTTTTATTTTGTTCAGGCACAATTTATAAATTTGTTAAGAAATTTTAAACATATCTGTTTAAATTCAAACAACATTATTACTTATTACAATACTCAATATTCATTACATAACCTCTTCATTTAATACTCTCGGCTTGGGCTTGGCATTCCAGAGCTTTAGCATTAAAAGTGCTCCAATCACTGCAAAGCCAATCATACTTGGACTCCACGAGCCCCACCCAAAATTATCCAGGAGCCATCCTACCCCTACACCAACTGCTGCCCCGCCTAAATACTGCATTCCATCAAACATTCCTGTTGCAGTTGCCGCAGCCCGCTGTCCTCCGAAATCCATTGAAGCTGTTCCTGACAGCATTGAGTGTACCATGCTTATCCCGAAGGAGTTGGTAATAAACGCTACAATTATAAAATTTAAATCTCTGGCCAGCCAGACTGTTAATAATGAAAATATAATAAAAGAATATCCTATGAATGCAACTGGCATTCTTCTTGACTGAAAAAGTTTATCTGAGGAAAAGCCTGCAATAAAAGCTCCGGCAATTCCAGCTATTACAACTCCTAAGGCACCTTTCTGAAAAATCGGGGAGTCAAGAGCAAGTTGTTGGTACTCCTGCATATATCGGGGAAACCATTGTTCGAATCCGTGCCTGACAAATCCTGTGCAAAATTCTGCCAGGGCAATTGTGATCGCAATGGGATTGGATATTACTTTATGAAATACATATTTGAAGTCGATTTTTCCGGTATCTCCGCTTGATGCATCCTCGGTGTCTAATGCCGGCAGACCTGCATCTGGCGGAATATTTCTTACAAATAAATATGTCATAAAGGACATTATGGCAACAATCCCTGCCGGAATAAAAAATACCCATTGCCAGGGAAGAACAGTTACAATAAATCCTCCAATAACAAAGATCAACGCTCTTCCGCTTTGTATCATTGAGCCGAAAATAGCAGAAAAAACTCCCCGCTCATTTACCTTGAACCAGCCAGCATTTACTTTTATTAAGGACAATGCACTATATGACTGGAAGAAAGAGTTTAGTGACCATACACTGGCGAAGTAAGTTAAAAGCAATGTCCCCGTCCCGAAAAAATTTAAATAAGCGCCAAGACCAAACAGAAAATTAAAAACAACTGTACCCAAAGAACCGATCAGCATAGCTTTCCTGCCGCCTATACGGTCAGCAATAGGACCGTTGAACATTGCAGATAAACCGTAAATTGTAAGTGCGGCAGTTATTATTGTTCCAATCTGAGTTTTATCCCAGCCGTAAGTATCCGACAAAGATTTATTTGCAAAGGAAAGATTGTATCTTCCCATATACATTGCAGCATAAGTAAATCCAAGAGTGAGCCAGTTAAGTGCACGGCGTTTCCGAAAATGTACCGTGTAAGGTTCCTGCTCAGTTGTATATGCCATGATAAAATAAGAAGGGAAAATTTTTAGGGAACATAGAACTATTATAGGTTAGTTAAAAGAGATAAACTCTTAACTGAAGAATACTGTATGCAATGCGAAATGCTTTAGCTGAGAAACTATAGCGGGAAAAAATCAGATATTTTTTTTCTTTTAATATTTATTTTTTTGTCATTTTTTTTCAAAATTAACAATCATTTCAGAAACTCACACATCAGTCTTGTACTTTAATTAAGGAGCCTACAGTTCTCCGATATCTTCAAACCAGAGTTCAGGATTTTTTTTTATAAATTCATTCATTAAATTTTTACATTCAACCAAATCCAGATTTATTATTTCGATCCCATGCGATTCCATAAATTCCCTTGCGCCTTCGAACGTCTCACATTCTCCCGCAATAATCTTCTTTATTCCAAACTGCACACTTGCTCCTGCACAAAGATAACAGGGCATCAGGGTAGAATAAAGTATTGTATCTTTATAAATACCTATCCTTCCTGCATTCCGAAGGCAATCAATCTCAGCATGAATCACCGGATCATTCTCCTGTACCCGGCGGTTGTGTCCTCTGCCAATAATAACACCGTCCTTTACCAGCACAGATCCGATAGGAATTCCTCCCTCGCTAAATCCTTTCCTTGCTTCGTCAATTGCGGCCTGCATAAAATGATCCATTTTATTTTTGGGTTGTGAATTGAGCTGTGCTAATTGCGAATTAAATATTTTGTTTTAATAAAAAGTACAGGTATAAAGTAAGTGGCTTTGTAATTTAACAATAATGAAATCACAAATTATTATTAATTCACTGAAGAAATCTTTAATTAATAATATATAGCAAGCCAAATGCACGGGGGTTCAATGCTTGTACTGCTAACCTTATGTTTTTTATTTTTGGGAATTAATAAATAATCACCTTTCTTCAATTCCCATCTTTCCCCGTCTACAAACACTAATTCAGATTCACCCTGTAACAGCAATACCCATTCGTTTTTATCCTGCTCAAGCCATTGACTATTGGGGGTTACCTGACCGGTTGAAATTATTCTTTCAACTGTAAGATTTTCATTTGATATTATTTCCTGGAATGTTTCAAAACCTTTTGATAGTGTTTGCGGTAAATCAAAAAAATTTCCTGAAGCAGAATTCATCTGAATAAATTATTTACCCTGAGACATACATTACCATTGGAATTTCAAATACCTAAAAAATTCGGCCGCGGGTTCGGAAAGGCAAAACTTCCCGATCTTTGAAGTGAAATTTCATTTACCCACAACTATTGGTTTTGTATTTTTCTTTTCCTTAACCTGCTGGGGAACGGTGCCGAACACGTAGTCCCACAGAGGATTGCTGACCCCATAAGCTGTATATTCATCGGAGTAATGATGACGAAGATGATAGGTCTTTAAGAATTTTCCGAATTTGCCTTTCATGTCCATATGATGCGTTGCATAATGTATCGAATCATAAGCGACATATCCAAAAATAAAGCCGGAGAAAATATTAAAATGATAAACTCCGAATATTGCATGGAAAAGGAAATAAAAAAGTGTTGCAAGAGGAGCACTTACCAATAAAGGCATAACTAGTCTGGTTGCATCACGGGGATAATCATGATGAATTCCGTGAACAAGAAAATGTGCCTTCTTGCCAAGCTCTGTTTTTGGATCATAATGGAATGCCCAACGGTGTATTATATATTCCGTAAGAGACCACAAAAATAATCCTGCAATAAAACTCATCACTCCGGAAAAAAAACTAATCTCTCTGAATCCGAAATAAGACATTATTATTAAGAAAGGAACATAAACAATTATGGGCGTTGCAGGGTGTATATGGGAAAAATATTCAAGTATTGGATTCTTAAATAATCTGACTGTTTCGTTTTTATTTGATACAACTTTAGCCATGACTCATTTTTTATTTTAACAAATTAATAATTCTAAATCCTTTTTAAAAATGAAATTTTTTTATATTGTATCTTTAATTTCCGGACTGCGATCTTAACAGGTCACGGATCTCGATAAGAAGTTGCTCCTGAACGGTAAGTGCCGGAATTACATCGGCTTTGGTTCTGAATTTATTAATAGATTTCACAATTAAAAACAGAACAAAAGCAATTATCAGAAAATTAATGACTGCCTGTATCAGATTACCGTAAAGTAAAACAGCACCGCCAACTTTTAAAGAAAGTCCCGAAAAATCAATCCCTCCTATGATAATGCCAATAAGAGGCATCAGCAGATCTCCTACGATCGAATTTACTATTGCCCCGAATGCCAGACCAATTATTACACCAATTGCCAGGTCGATAGCATTCCCCCGGGAAATGAATTCTTTGAATTCTTGAAACATAAAATTTTATTTATAGTGATGAATTCATACAAAATTAAACTAACTGATAAATAAAGTCAACGTTGATTACTACAGTTTGCGTAAGGCAAAGACCGGCTGATTTTTAAGACAGACTTCTTTTCCTAGTTCAAGGGTATGGTTAACCCATTTCATGTTTATTATTCCGTCATCAACTTTTTCATCAGCCAATGCTTTTTTAATTTCTTCTAGAAACTCTTCGGGATAAAGATCGCATGCAATAT
>JBDTWU010000311.1:0-6320 GCA_040006535.1 bacterium
CTTTGTGTTCTTAGTGTCTTGGTGGTAAAAGAAATTTAAAGCGTGATGGAAAAAATTCTTGTCATCGGAGCCGCAGGTCAGATCGGTTCAGAGCTCACCCTCGCACTAAGAAAAATTTATGGCGATGCTAATGTTTTTGCAACCGATATCAAAGATGCGCCGATGGATATAAAAAATTCCGGACCGTTTCAATTGCTCGATGTGATGGATGAAAAGAGATTAATACATTTTGTAATAAGATATAAGATAACTCAGATATATTTGCTTGCGGCTGTACTGTCCGGAAACGCAGAGAGACTTCCGCTGCAGGCATGGGATATTAACATGAGAAGCCTGTTAAATATACTCGATCTGGCAAGAGAAGTGGGAATTAAAAAAATTTTCTGGCCCAGCTCGATAGCAGTTTTTGGTTTATCTACTCCGCGGATTAATACTCCTCAAATAACAATTATGGAGCCGACTACTGTTTATGGGATCAGCAAGCTGGCGGGCGAAAGATGGTGCGAATATTATTTCAATAGATTTAATCTTGACATCAGAAGCATCAGATATCCCGGGCTTATAAGCTACAAAACTGAAGCCGGAGGAGGCACAACAGACTACGCCGTTGAAATTTTTTACGAAGCTATTGAGAAGGAAAGCTATGAATGTTTTTTAAATCCGGATACATCGTTGCCTATGATGTTCATGCCTGATGCAATAAAAGCCACGATACAATTAATGGAGGCTGATGCTTCAAAATTATCTGTTCATTCGAGTTATAATTTAAGCGGCATCAACTTCAATCCGGCAGAATTAGCAGCTGAAATAAAAAAGTACATCCCGAATTTTAAAATTACTTATAAATCCGATTTCAGACAGGCCATTGCAGATTCATGGCCGCAGAGTATCGATGATTCAGTTGCAGTGAATGACTGGGGCTGGAGGCTTGATTATGACCTGGAAAAAATGACTGAGATAATGATAAAAGAGATCTGGAAAAAAGGTCCGGTGAAATAAACCGGGAATTTTGAAGAAAGTAATTACAGGGGGCTAAGATTTTTAGTCCCTTTTTTAATAAATAAAAACCAGTGATCAGTAAAATAATTAACTCAATACCTTTGCATAAAAAGGGATTGGTCTACATCAGCTTCAGTGCGTTACTCTGGAGCTCGGGAGGATTATTCATAAAAATTATTAAACTGGATGCATTACAAATTTCATTTTACCGCTCGGGAATTGCAGCGCTTACAATTTTAATAATATGCCTGTATAAAAAAATAAACTTAAAATTTGAATTTGATATAATATCTATCCTCTGCAGCCTTAGTTATGCTTTTATATTAATTCTGTTTGTCATCGCAACCAAGCTTACTACAGCTGCCAATGCAATATTCCTACAATTCACAGCACCTATATATCTACTTGTGCTGGAGCCCCTGTTCCTTAAGACAAAATTTGATAAAAAAAATTTAATCGCTCTTGTCTTTTGCTTTGCAGGTATGATACTTTTTTTCTTCGGAAGACTTGATATCTCAGGCATAAAGGGAAACTTGCTTGCCATCGGTTCGGGAATCTGCTTTGCTTTATTCTCTCTTTTTTTGAAATGGAAAAAACAAATTCACAAATCTGAAAGTACGATAATATATATCATCACCGGAAATATTCTGGTATGCCTGTTTTGTTTTCCACTTATCTTTGACAAACTTGTGATTGAGGCTGATCAGCTGCTGATCCTGTTATTTATGGGAATATTTCAGATCGGGATAAGCTATATAATCTTTAACGAGGGAATAAAATATATTTCAGCTACTGAGTCTATGATAATTGCCATGCTCGAAGCAATTCTAAATCCTATATGGGTTCTTATAGGAGTAGGTGAAGTCCCTTCAATATATTCAATTGCAGGATCTATAATAATTATTACTGCAATTATCTGGAGAAATTTCTTTTTGAAATCCAATGAGAAGATCGGAATTGCTGAATAAGTATTATCAATAAATTTGAATTTGTTGCCCTGAGTGTAAAAATTGTTTACGAAATAAAAACGTGAATCCCTTTACAGTTTGTGTCATTTTTTCTATGAAATTTCAATGGATTTATTTATCAAAGAATAAGAAATAGATCAGCCCCCCGATTGCTGCCTGCATAAGTACAAGTGAAATAACAAAATATTTGTCATTGCTTTTAGACATGTCGAGGGAAGCAGGATTACCTGAATTCAGATAATTATCATATTCATCATTAGCCTTATTCTTATAGTTTACAGCGAAAAATCCACCTGCGAGGGATCCTAACCCCAGCGCACCTATAGTAATGAGTGATCTTTTTGTCTTAAATTGTGTAACCCTGTCTTTATAAACCAGATCATTTACCGATTCAATACCCTTAGACTGCAAAACGATGTCAGCACCAGTTTCAAAATCATAATTTTTAATTTCGTAAATGTAATCTTTATAATTTATTTTCCTGAAAAGCAGGCTGCCGGTCAATTTATAATCCTTAAAAAATCTTAAAGGAGTGCTGCCTAAAAGTGTATCATTCTTTAATATCTGTGTATTATCCGGAGTGGAATTGAAATAATAAAAATATCTGAAGTTAATATCAAAGGTTGTGTCACTATTAACATACACGCTTAATGATTTGTTTTCTGTCTCCCAGTCTTTTAAAGGCTTCGAATTGTAAATTTTTAAATTATACGCACCTTTTTTTACAGTATAATTTATAAGAGGTGTGATACCAATGAATTCTGTGTCGAGATAAATCCTGGCGTTTACAAGATTAGATGTAATACTGAGACTATAGCTTCCCGCTGAATCAGCATGCATTAACGAATCTGACATCAAGCCATAATCCTCTTCTGCAAGGGCATATTGAAATTGAAATAAAACCATAACTATTAAAATTCTAAACATAGTTTAATTTATTTAGAGGATTTACCGGATGATTTTTTTGGAAGCACATTATTTGAAAAACAGTAAATATACCGTTCATCACTTGCAACAAAAATATAATCCTTCCATATCACTGCACTGGTTTTTACTCTTCCTTCACATTGATATCTCCATAACTCCTTTCCGTCTGCTGCATTAATGCAATAAAAATTTTTATCGAATGATCCGATGAAAATTTTATCTTTTTGCAGCAGCGGTGAAGCTTCTATAGAACCTTTTGTAGTAAAGGTCCAGACAATGTCGCCGTTATTTTTATTTAAAGCATAAACATTCCCGTCTATTCCGGAAATAATGACCATATCATTGTAAAATGTTGGTGATGAAAGTATTTTCGTGCTGAGACCTTTTTTCCAGATCTGAGAGCCGGAAGTATCGATGCAATAAAAATTCTTATCATCAGAACCAAAATAAATTTTACCGTCTTTAACTGAAGCATCACAATTTACCGATGCATCTGTTTTAAATTTCCATAAATTATTTCCGGTTTTAAAATCATACGAATACAAATTGCCGTCGGCATTTCCGGCAAGGATCATATTATTTAAAATGGTTGGACTGGTATAAAACGAGCCTATGTAATTATTAAATGTTACTTTCATCGTTGTCCAGACAATGTTTCCTGTACTAACATTCAGCTTGTATAGCTTTCCGTTCAGCGAACTTACAATTATATCATCACCAATTAATACCGGAGATGATTCCACCCAGCCGATATTTCTCTGCCATTTTGTCAATCCGCTGATAAGACTATAACTGAAAATTCTGCTGCTATTATCTCCGGATGAAGCAATAATAATATTGTTTTTATAAATCAGAGGAGTGGAGAATGAAGCTTTACCGGTAGTCGAGGTACGTCCAAGGCTTTTGCCGCTTACTACATCAATGGCATAAAATTCCCCGTTAAGAGTATTTGTAAACAAAATTGCATCGCTTACCGACAGACAATTTTTTCCAAGCCCTCCGTCCGTATCGAATTGCCAGTAAAGATTGAACGGCGGCTCAATATCACTTTTCGATCTGGAAACATTTGTTTTGGCTGAATCCCCGCCTATGTAGAGCCAGTCTTCTTCTGTATTAACTTCAACACTTTTATCAATGCTTAAAGAAAAACATGAATAAAAAATTATTGAAAACGCTATCGGGATTAAACTTCGGACAAACATTAGTTTAAAATTTGGAGGTTGTTTTTAATAACAATGTTAAATATTAAAAGTTTGCTGACACTTCGAGGGTTTGAAGAGAGATTATCTTTTTGAAAGCAAACTATTATAACTATCTGCAAAAATCAATATACAAGATGTTCAAAAAAAAATCCTTCATCACATCTTTTTTAATAGATTGTTTTAATTAATGTGCACATTGCCCTTTCTGCTTTTTAACGATTAATCGAAACAGGTTTCTAAAGATGAATTTTACTTGAAAATTTAATAAAGTATATTTGCGTCACTTAAAATTTTATTTCATGATTATAGGAATCACCTGTTATCCCACTTATGGAGGAAGCGGTGTTGTAGCAACCGAACTCGGCAAAGCGCTCGCACTCCGTGGTCATGAGATCCATTTTATTTCTTATGCAATGCCAACTCGTTTAAACGGGTTTATTGATAATATTTTTTATCATGAAGTTGAGATAAATAACTATCCGCTTTTTGAATTCCCACTTTACTCCATAGCGCTGGCAAGTAAAATGGTAGAGGTCGCAAAATTCAATGATCTCGAACTCATCCATGCGCATTATGCAATCCCTCATGCAACAAGCGCGTACCTTGCCAGAGAGATATTAAAATCGGACAGCAATAATTCCAGGGATATAAAATTTATCACAACTCTTCACGGAACAGACATTACATTAACGGGCCTTGAGCCAAGTTTTCTGCCGACTATGAAGTTCAGCATTGAAAAATCCGATGGTGTCACAGCTGTTTCCAAATTTCTTGCAGATAAAACACAGCAGCAGTATAAAATAAATAAAGAGATCGAAGTCATTCCAAATTTTATTGACATCAATAAATATAAGCGTGAAGAAGACGAAAAGACTAAATGCTTTAAAAAGAATTTTGCACCTAATGATGAAAAGATAATTATTCATACTTCAAACTTCCGTCCTCTGAAGCGGGTGCAGGATGTCATAAAAGTTTTTGTTGAAGTAAAAAAGAAAATCGATACAAAATTAATTTTGGTAGGTGATGGTCCTGACAGAGGTGAGTGTGAAAGACTGAGCAGGGAGCTTGAAATATTTGAGGATATAAAGTTCATGGGTAAGCAGGATGCTCTTGTAGAATTGCTATCAGTTTCAGATATCTTTATTATACCTTCTCAGTCAGAAAGCTTCGGACTTTCAGCGCTTGAGGCAATGAGCTGCGGAGTACCGGTAATATCATCAAGTGTCGGGGGTTTGCCTGAGCTGAATCTGCATGGTGAAACAGGCTACATAGCTGAGATCGGGGACATTGACAGAATGGCTAAATATACAATTGAACTTCTCTCCAGTCAAAAACGCTATGAGCTTTTTTCAAAAAGTGCCCGCAAAAGAGCTGAGGATTTAAGTGAAGACAATATTGTTCCGCTGTATGAAAAGTTTTATGAGAAGATATTGAAATCGTAAAGTCAGTGTTTGGTATTTTATTCTTTACACGTGTGGCACATTTGTTCTTTTAATGTGCCACACGTTCCATTATCAAAAAATATTCACCAGATTATCCTTCGGAATAACTTCATGAGAAAGCGAATAAAATGAATCACTTCGTAAATTTAATAACTCACAAGCAAATTCCTTTTTGCAAATTGTTCCATTTCTCAAACTGCAATAATCTCTAAAAGAACTAAAAGGCCAATCTTCCATCTTTTTGACTAGCCCTGCTTTCATGGGATTTTGATGAATGTACAAAAAGCATGTCAATGCGTGATTCTGATTATTATCAACTATTTTACAATGAGTATTTTGAGTAAACAGAGAACCCGTCCTGTTTTCCTGTACATTAATCGCTTTTGAATAAGAACTCAATAATTGTTTGAATCCTTCACTGAGTAAATTTTTATCTTTTGTATTTTTTGAGACTGTTAAAGAATTGGCATGAATAAGAAAATGAAAGTGATTTTGCATTAAGCAATAAGATAATATATCACAATATGGGTAAATATATTTTCTTACCTTTCTCAAGAAGAAAAAATAATTTTCTTCCTTAAAAAATATCTCCTGTTTATTATTGCCCCTGTTATAAATATGGAATAGGTGACCTGCTGTAAATTTCATATAGTCCTTAATGTGTGGCACATTGAAAAATAAATGTGCCACACCAACCATGGTTCTCTGCAACTATAAATAATAAATGTGGCACATTAAAGAAAAATGTGCCGCACTTAAAAATTTGCTTATACCACCTTCGA
>JBDTWU010000312.1:0-3058 GCA_040006535.1 bacterium
GATCTACAAAATCACTTTTCATAGAAATTTTCCTGATATTACCATTCTGATCAAGTTCCATATTCAATGGAGTCGCCGGAATTCTGAATTCCGAATAAGTAGAAGGGTTCAGAATTAATTTGTAACTGCCTGAAATATTATCCGGATCGAAGCCTCTTCCGTTAATATCAAAGCTGAAATTTAAATTGCTTCTTTGTGAATTATCTTTTGTAAATGCAGCTATGTTCAGATTGGATGCTGTTCCTTTGAGATCATAGGAAATATTTTTCAGATTTGAAATATTAATTTTACCGGTTGTCTTGGTCTGCAGCGCATCTGAACTGTAAGATATATCGAGGTTTACATTACTTCTATTAAAATTTAACTGGCCGGCTGACCTTGAAATATTCTGCCCCAGAAATTTTGTCCGGTTAATATCATAGTTTAATTTACCAACGGCGGTTTTATAATTAAATCCCGCTGCGTCTACTCTGAAATCGCCTGTAATACTGCTTTCGAGAGCCGGGTCTTTTACAATTTTACCGATATTAAAATTACTGGTTGTAAACGATCCTTTGTATCTATCAACATTCTGAGTAAAATCTAAATAAGCATTTCCCTTTGCATTCCCCGCCGAACTTTTCACTTCGAAGTCCGCATTAAATCTGTCAGGCTCTCCTTTGTAAATGATCGAAGGAATAAATACTTTTCCTATAAAGCTGTAGTCCGGTATAGAAAGCCCGGGTAAATTAATTTTAGTATCACGCGGATCTAAGGTTATATCTTTTGCAATTATATTAAAATACAGTGCAGACGGACGGTCAAGATTTTTTACTGAGCCTTCAAAAGTAAAATTTGAATTCGGAGTTTGCAGATAAAGTCGGCTGATCTGAAGATTGCCATATAACCCGTCAGCTACCAGATTTAATGTAGCAGTGCTGTCAAGAAATTTAAGACCCGGAAGAAAGAAAGTAAGATCCTTAAAATTAAACTTATCCGTCTCCAGATCGACCTTTACATTTCTTTCCTTCATATTCTCATATACAAATTTTTTGAACGGGTTAAGATCCTCTACAAATAATTCATTTATCTTTATAAATGTCCTGTCAGTCAGAAGCGTAAAATTTTGTATCAGTGTGGTTGTATCCTGTTGGTTTATCTTTGCTGTCATTGAAAACTGATTCAGGCTGAATACGGAATTAGTTTTAAATCTCAGGTCTGAAATGTTTATATCTTTTTCCCGGCGGAGATAATTAACATTAAGCTTTAAAAATAAATTATACGCATCAAAGTTTCCAAGATCAAATGAATCAAGCTTCTGCATTGTAAACTCTTTGCTGTAATAATCTTTGCTTTTTTCGTTGAGCACCCTTACGGCACCGTCCTCAATCTCAAAATTTTTTGCCGAGATATCCCAGGCGAATTCAAAGTCAGTAGTATCTTCCTTCTTTTTTTCCGACTCAAGGAAATAAAGCAGATTCCATTTCAGGCTGTCATTCCTGTCCCTGATCTTTGTAACAAATATTTTCGGCTGCCTTAATATTACCTTATCGAGAGAAATATCATTATCAAAAAGTTTCCAGATATCATAATCGGCATACATTGATTTGAACATAAGAAGAGTATCCCCTTTCACCACTATGCTGCCGTTGTTGAGAGTAAATCCTTTTAAGAGATTACCTTCAAGAGACTCGGCATAAACCCGCGAGTCCTTGTACTCCAGAGATGTATTAATCTTGTCGAGAAGTATTCCAAGAGACCATTTATCAAAAAGATCGGTCTGAATGAAAAAAAATAATACGGTAAGCAGAAGAATAAAACATGCAAATAAAATCAAAACCCACTTAAAAAGTTTTGCAAAAAAACTTTTCTTATGTTTTAAAGCTTTAACTTTATTTTCTGAATTTATATTTTCGTCTTCACCCGGCATTAAAATTGGATTTTTATGATTACGTGTCTTTTTTGGCTGCGGATAATTTGTTCAATATTCCCGTAGTGGAATAATTATTTATATAATTTAAGCTCACAACTTTGCCTCCGTTAGCTTTTACAATATCCGATCCGATAATTTCATCTTCTTTCCAGTCACCGCCTTTAACAAGATAATCCGGCATGACTTCCTTAATCAATTCATAAGGTGTAGCTTCATCGAAGATAATTGCATAATCAACACTCTTCAGATTATCAAGAATATAAGCTCTGTCAAGTTCGCTGTGAACAGGTCTTCCATCACCTTTCAATCCTCTGACAGATTTATCAGAGTTTACTCCCACAATTAATATATCCCCGAGAGATCTGGCTTCATTCAGATATGAGGCGTGCCCTCTGTGTAAAATATCAAAACAACCGTTTGTGAAAACAATTTTTTTCTTTTCCGATCTGAAATTATCTCTGACTTTTTTAAACTGACCGGGAGTTAAAATCATTTCTGTTCTTTAATAATGTTTTCAATCAGTTTATTCTTATGTATCGGAACAATCCCGACTTCTTCAACAACAAGTCCCGCAGCATAGTTTGATATGATCGCTGCATCTTTTAGTGAGGCACCGCCGGCAAGGCATACAGCAATAGCTGATATGACAGTATCTCCGGCACCTGATACATCTGCAACCTTGCGCGCTTTTGTTCCGATCTTTTCCTGTTTCAGCTTTCCGTTGCTGTTTTCATAGATCATCATCCCCTGCTCACCTAATGTTAAAATAATATTTTCACAATTTAATTTTTTTAAAAGCTCTGCGGCAAAAGCATCTAAATCATCCGGGCTCTTGATTTTTTTTCCAAGTGCGTCCTCAAGCTCTTTTCTGTTCGGCTTAAACAAGTAAGTATTTTTGAATTCAAAAAAATTTTCAAACTTCGGATCAACCAGAATCTTAACAGAACTCTTCTCTGCAAACTCTGTGATCTTTTTTATCAGTCTTTTTGTAAGAACCCCTTTGTTATAATCCTGTAAAATAATAATATCAATTTCTTTTACATTTTCTTCAAGAAGGTTCAGAATATTTTTTTCAGTTTCTTCAGATATATCGTTTTTAGATTCACTGTCAATTCTAAGAAGATGATGTGAGTCAGAAATAACTCT
>JBDTWU010000313.1:0-10155 GCA_040006535.1 bacterium
AGGCTCTGGGCAGGCACTGGCGGGAACGGATTGTTCATGTCCAAAGACGGAGGAATAAATTTTAATTATCATTACGACAAAACAGGCGAAGGCTCAATCAGTGCGAACATAGTGAATTCGGTCGCTGAAGATAGTATAGGAAATATATGGATCGGAACTCAGAACGGTTTGAATAAGCTGAATAAGAATGATGATAAATTTTATAAATATTTTAATGAGCCGGAAAATCCCAGCTCTCTCAGCAGCAATAATATTTTAGAAGTTTATCCGGACAGGTCGGGAATAATATGGGTAGGCACAGATAACGGGCTGAACAGATTTAACAGTGAGGATCAAAGCTTTACATATTACCTGCATTCAGAAGCGGATACGAACAGCCTTGCTGAAAATACTATATTATCAATTTATGAAGACAAGCTGGGAGAATTGTGGATCGGGACATACTTCGGCCTGAATAAGCTTGATAAAAAATCAGGAATCTTCAAACGTTACAGAAAAGATCCTTTCGATGCAAAGAGTATAAGCAACAATTATGTATTTTCATTTTGCGAGGACCAAAATAATAATTTCTGGATCGGAACCGGCGGCGGGCTGAATATTTTTGACAGGCATACTGAAACTTTCTTTCATTTCTCGGAGCATGACGGATTACCTAACGGAGTCATTACCGGTCTTGAGTTCAGCGATAATAATCTGCTGTGGATCAGTACTTACAAAGGAATTTCCAGATTTAATATAAAGGAAAGGGAATTTAAAAATTACGATACTGATGACGGGCTTTTGAGCAATATGTTTAACAACGGTTCATATTTCAAAAATAAAAACGGAGAGATATTTTTCGGGGGGATTGACGGTATAAATTATTTTAATTCAACCGGGATTGATGAAAACAAATTTACAGCACCGGTTATTTTAACTTACCTGGTCAGATATCAGGAAAAAGAAAAAAATGAAACTGACATTTCAGCATTGAGCGACATGAAATTAAATTACAAAGAAAACATTATTAATATAGGTTTTACATCACTCGACTATACAAATCCGAAGAAAAATAAATTTTCATATATGCTTGAAGGATTTGATAAAGACTGGAGTAAAAGCGATATGGCATCAAATGCTGTCTACACTAATCTTGATCCGGGAGAATATATTTTTCATGTAAGAGGAACAAATTCGGATGGAATATGGAGTAACAAAGAAGCTTCTATAAAATTAATTATTACCCCTCCTTACTGGAGAACCTGGTGGTTCTATGGAATGATGACATGCTTTATATTAGCCGGAATAATTTTTATTCAGAATTACAGGGTCAACCGCAAAGTAAGAAATTTAATTGAGATCGAAAACATCAGGCATAATGAAAGAGAGCAGATGCGTGAACAGGCTTCAAGGGATTATCATGATGAGCTGGGACATAAGCTGACCCGTATTTCACTTTACAGCAGACGCATAAATAAAAAGCTCCGACCTTCGGCAAACGGGCTCTCGGACGATCTTAACAGCATAGTGGAAACTTCAAACAGCCTTCAGAGTGGTGCAAAAGATCTGATATGGGCTTTGAATCCTCAGGAAGATTCATTGAGCGATCTGGTTGTCCGCCTGAAAAATTTCGGATATGAGCTGTTCGAAAACACCGGTATTAATTTTTTATCAAATGATATCAATGAAATTTTCAGCAGTATAAATTTGTCAATGAAATGTAAACGCCACATCGTATTTATTTTCAAGGAAGGCATGAATAATATTCTGAAATACTCCAGATGTTCTGAAGTGAAATTAGATTTTAAGCTGAAAGATGAATGGCTTGAGATCACCTTAAAAGACAACGGGATAGGATTTGATCCGGAAAATTGTCCTAAAGGTTATGGATTAAAAAATATTTATTCAAGGGCACAACAAATAAATTCAACTGTGAGTATTTCTTCCGGCAGTCAAATGGGAACAACAATAAAGCTCATGACAAATAATACAAATTTAATTACTGCCTGAGTCTTTTTCACCGCTAAGGCTCAAAGTCACAACGAAATTTTTTAATTAATAAAAAAACGTTGTGTCCCGTATTGGTATTGTTTAGATAAATCAGTTTGACAAAGAAAATATTTGAATAAAATGATATCAGTATCAATAGTCGAAGACGATAAGCTTATCAGAGAGGCTTTAAAAGACATGATCAATGAATCTGATGGATTCGAATGCATTGGCTCATATCATGATTGTGAAAGTGCAATAAAAGACCTGAGCCTTAACAGACCGGATGTAATGCTTATGGATATAGAGCTGCCGGGAATGTCGGGTATTGAAGGTGTGAAAAAAATCAAAGAAAAGTTTCCGAAGATAGATATAATAATGCTGACCGTGCATGAAGACCTGTCTCTTGTATTCCGGGCATTGAGCGCAGGTGCGTGCGGATATCTTGACAAGAGCACCTCGGAGGAAAAGATACTTGACTCGATCAGCGAAATATATGACGGCGGTGCTCCAATGTCTTACAAGATTGCAAAGCTTGTAGTATCATCATTTCAAAAAAAACATGACTCTTCTCTGACAGACCGTGAATATGATGTGCTCAATCTTTTATGCAATGGTGATTCGTATAAGGAGATTGCATTTAAATTATTCATAACAGTAGGAACAGTCCGGCATCACATTAAAAATATTTATTACAAGCTTCATGTTCATTCCAAGTCTGAAGCAGTAGCAAAAGCACTGAAGGAGAGGATTGTAAGCGGATAGATCAACATTATTGTTTTAATATTATTCCGGCTTCTCACCGGTTATGAAAAAAATTTCAATGAAATTTATCAAACTGCATTGCAGTTGGCATGATGCCATAGTATTTTACAAAGTGAATAGAAAAATTTTAATTTCGTCTTTGATATTGATTTACTCGTTTACATGTCTGAACATGGTCTGTTTATATGCATTTCATAATTTTATTCATACACACATGTTATTTACGGTTTCCGAAAAACAATTGGAGCAGAAAGATTCTTGTGACGGAAATTGTACTATAATAAAGGTCTTAAATAATTCAGAGCAATCTAATGCCACGCCGGGTATTAAAATCCAGGTAGAAGCTTTGTCTTTACACTTAATTTCAGACATAACAATTCCAATATTAACAAACACACATTGTTTCATCTTTAGAGAATATACTAAAGTGCAGTCGCTGCATTTAAACAGACCAACGCCCCCGCCCGAAAAAATATCCTGATCAGTAGTGAAGTAACAGGATTTCTTATTATCAATTTTCTAAATAGAGCTCGTTAAGATCTCCTTTTATTATTGTTAATAAAGACATCTTAAGTTCAACCCATTGATAAGAATATTTACCCAAAAAACTCAGTACAATTATATTTATATGAAAAAATTATTATTTATAATAATATCCTTTTTGCTTTCTGGACAAAGTTATTCACAAAACCTGCTTTCAGTAACCGGAATTGTAAAAGATGAAGAAAGCAGACCTCTTGAATTAGTTACCGTTACTCTTAATGAAATACCAACCTCTACAATTTCTGATAAAAATGGTGAATTTAAATTTAGTAATATTCGCGAAGGGGCATATCATATTACTTTTTCGCGAACAGGATTTGCTTCAGAAACTCATACAAAGGAAATAACCGCAGTTGATAATACTCTCGACATTACGATGAATAAGAGCCTTATTGAAACTACTACGATAGATGTCACAAGTTCATTTACTCCCACTGCTATATCAAACAGCACCTTTGCATTAACTTCAATAAATACACGAGCTCTCGGCAGAATAAAGAATGAGAATTTAGGCTCCACTATTCAGAGTGTTCCCGGAGTTAATAGTGTGTCAACCGGTAATAATCTTGGAAAACCTGTAATAAGGGGACTTACATCGCAGGGAGTGATTATAGTGCTTGACGGGGTGAAGCATGAATCGCAGCAATGGGGAGATGAGCATTCCCCGGAGATAAGCTTATTTGATCTAGACCGGATAGAGATTTTAAGAGGTCCTTCAAGTCTGATTTATGGAGCGGACGGAATAGGAGGAGCAATAAATATTATATCAAAACCAATAAATTTCTCGAACAAGAATAAGCCTGTAATTTACGGAGCATTAGATCTGAACGGATATTCAGTTAGTAATATGGGAGCGGGAAACATAAGTCTTGGATATGGAAAGAAGAACTTTGGCCTGAAAGCATTCATTGGCTCGGGCAGATCGGGGAATGTTAAGACTCCGGATGGATCCTTTACAGTAAATACGATAACATTCGATCAGGGAAAAGTAAAAAAAGGGACCAGAACAATAACAGGAGGAGAACTTTTCAACAGCGGATCAAAAGAATATGAAGGAGGACTCAAATTTGGTTACAAAGGAAATTCAATAAACCTGGAAGGAGGATTTGAAAATTTCCGCAGAGAGATTGAGCTTCATACTGACCCTATGGAGAACCCATCAGGAACTCCAAACCAAAAGATTAACACGACACAATATGAACTTAAGGGAGATTTAATATTATCAGATCTGCTTCATTTGGAACCTGTATTTTCATATGAAACACAGGTAAGAAAAGAATTTGAAAGCATTGAAAATAAGGAAACTGATAACGCAGCGTTACATCTCGAGCTGAATAATTTCGAAGGCGACTTAAGGCTTCATCATTATTTTACAAAAGATATTTCCGGAACTGCCGGAATATCTTTTAACGATCAGCGTAACCGGTCGCTGGCAGAAGAAAAACTAATTCCCAACTTCAACTCTAACAGCTTCGGGGTTTATGCTCTTGAGAAAATAATAAAAGGAAACTTTTCAGTGTCAATCGGCGGGAGATTTGATACAAAAAAATTAAATACACTGAATACAGATTTCGGAAATAGAATTGTGCATGAGCAAAGCATAACTTTTAATTCTTTTTCAGGTTCAGTTGGAGGAGTATACAAACTATTCGAAGCATTTGACATATTTACAAATATAGGCAGAGGCTGGAGGCCGCCTTCTGAATATGAACTGTTTGTTGATGGTGTACATGAAGGAACGCTCAGATATGAGAGAGGAATTATAACTCAGAATCCCGACGCTCAGCCGAAGCCTGAATCTTCTCTGAATACCGATATAGGAGTGAGGTTCAGAACAAAGAAAATTACGGGTGAAATATCTTTCTTTCGAAATATGATCAATGATTTTATTTATCCGTCTGCTACAAGCAAGACAGATTCGATAAGCGGACTGCCAATATTTGATGTGCTTCAGTCGAAGAGCATATTCAGCGGATATGAATATAATTTACAGATCCATCCGTTTGACTGGCTTCTGATAACTGCAAGCGGAGACTATGTAAGGACAGAGAATGAGGCAACTGGCAATCCGATACCATTCACTCCTCCGGCAAAAAATATTTTTGAATCGAAGCTGCAGAAGTCTGAAATCGGCAGGCTGTATAATCCTTATATAAGCTTTTCTGCCAAGATATATTCACCTCAAAACAGAGTTGATCCTTTAGAAGCAGAGACCGGCGGATACACTTTACTAAACGCCGGAGCGGGATTTGATTTTGTCTTATCAAAATCCATTGCATCAGTTGATTTGTCTGTTGATAATTTTACCAACTTAAAATATGTCAGCCACCTTAGCAGGTATAGGAGTTATTCAATGAGTCCGGGAAGAAGTTTTAATTTGAAATTCACGATGCCGTTTCAGTTTTAAATGATATTATCAAAAACCAACGCTTCATAATAAAATCGGTTTAAATGTTATCCTAGAGTTTCCATATATTCTAAAACCATTGTTTAGAAGTTAATTCCTTTTGTAATGTCTTTATGTCGTTCCGTTTCTGTATATTAATATAAAGCAATGATTGTCAGTATAAAAGAATATATAGAATTAAATTATCCTGAAATTTCTATTATCTCCGCTCAAGAGGTCACTCCGGCAATTAAAGATCCGGCTATTGAAACCTCTTCATTGAAATTTTATGATGTAACTTTTGACTATAAAGGAAAGAGGTTCAGTAAATTATTCCATGACCGTCTAAAGGAAACAATAGAGCAGCAATTTACTGAAGCGGTTATGAGGGCTGAAATTAAGCTACCGGATTGAAAATTTCAAAGCCTTAGGTGTGATAAATCAGAAATCATCAGGCTCAGGTAATATCAGCAAAGTAATCCATATATCCCGCATGACCAGTACGTAATTCATCAATGCGTCTCGAAAAAATAAATTTCCCTTTATCCAGTACCCCACAATTTTTATACTATTATTCTTAGGTTGTTAACCAGTTCCCGGACAGCAGCTCTATCATTTTCATCTGCTATCTGCCTGTATGATTCCACATTTAGCTTTTCATCGTGTCTGTTAAGCGATGAAGCTAATTTATCTATGACAATCATTTTAATTTGAAAGTTCTAAATAAAGCATTTATTATTCGGCGAAGTCCGATAAAGCAAGAGATTTTGCCGGGACAGGAGACTTACGTAACCAATTCTTTGCTGTTATTTTTTTCGTCAGCTTTAATTTTTATTATTGCAATGAATATTAAGATAGAAAGAATTATAAATAGGATTAATGATGAACCGGTAGTTCCGAAATTCAGACCTCCTTTATCAAGTGGTTTTGTAAGCACATCACCAAAGGTTGCACCGAATGGCCTGGTTAACACGAATGCCAGCCAGAATAAAACCACGTGAGATATTTTAGTGAATTTGTAAGCTATAACCACGAGCAGCAATAAGCTACCGATGAGTATTGCGCCGCCGGAAAAACCAAGTCCGGAATCATCGGCTAAAAAATCACCGAGTGCTGTACCGAGTGTATTGGAAAATAGAATTGTAGTCCAGTAGAATATTTCTCCGCGTAAGGACTTAATATTTGTTACCGATAATGTTTTTTCCGTTGAGTTCCAGATAAACAATATTGCGATCAGAAGAGAAACCAATATTAATGTACCTGTTGCATATCCTAACCCCAGAGTGCGGTCCATATAATCGGACATAGTTGTTCCTGCTGTGCTGGTTGCAAGTATAACTGCCCAGTATATAACCGGATGATATCTTTTTGAAAAAAGTTGTAATAACAAAACTATCAGAAAAAAACTTATTAACAAAACTGTGCTTACCGCATATCCAATATTTAAAGTCATGGATAAAAGGTCTCCGGCGGTTTCACCTAATGTGGTTGCACATATTTTCATTATCCAGAATGCAAGAGTTATCTGAGGTAATTTATTTATTGAGATCATTGAGATCGATTCTTATTAAGGTTATTGAATAATATTCTTCATTGATGACCGGTTTTAGTTATGCTCATTTGCTTCAGTTCCATTTGCCTTATAAAATACTCAACAGTTTTTTTTATTATTTTTAATTTTGACTTCATGTATTAAATCCCCTTTTGCTGCGGTAACCGCTGCAGGAATTGTCTTAACAAAAGCATCCGCAAAATATTTAAATCCTGTCGATCCGACGAATAATATAAATACTAATATTGCTGTTACTTTGAAACCTTTATTTTTAATTTTAAATATTTGACCGTCCTACCTGATTGTATACCTTTCTATTTTTAAGTTATTACAAAAATAAAATATTGAAATGAAAATACCGTGAAAATTAATTATTTTTTTTAAATAATGTGAATTTAGTTTTAAAAGATTATTTTTAAATTTAAATTAACTTAATTTAAGTATGCTGTAAATTATAATGCAAAATATTTATTTGAACATAAAGATTACTTAAAATGAAGTTAAAGATAATCACTCGCAATGTCTGGATACTTTCAATTGTAAGCTTATTTACTGATGTTGCAAGTGAAATGCTGTATCCTGTAATGCCGGTCTATTTAAGATCAATCGGATTCTCGATTGTTTTAATCGGCGTGCTGGAAGGTTTTGCAGAAGCTACAGCCGGATTAAGCAAAGGTTACTTTGGAAATTTAAGCGATAATGCAGGCAGGCGGCTGCCGTTTATCCGGACAGGCTATGCATTAAGCGCTATCTCAAAACCAATGATGGCAATATTTATTTATCCCGTTTGGATATTCTTATCCAGAAGTATTGACAGATTAGGAAAAGGAATCAGAACAGGGGCAAGGGATGCGTTATTATCTGACGAAGCTACTCCTGAGACGAAAGGGAGGGTTTTTGGTTTTCATCGATCGATGGATACACTGGGCGCTGTGATCGGTCCTGTATTAGCCTTAATTTATCTGGCTTATAATCCCGCAGATTATAAATTCCTTTTTATGATTGCATTTTTACCGGGTGTAATTGCAATAGCTTTCACTTTTTTTATCAGAGAAAACGTTACACAACAGCGTGAGCAAAAAAAGAAACCAGGTTTTTTAGACTTTATCAAATACTGGAAAGCCAGTCCTTCAATTTACCGTAGACTGGTATTTGGCTTGCTGCTGTTTACATTGTTCAATAGTTCAGATATTTTTTTATTATTAAAAATAAAAGAGTCCGGATATAGTGATTCTGCCGTCATCAGCGTTTATATCTTTTATAATATTGTATTTGCCATATTCTCCTATCCTCTGGGAAGCTTAGCCGACAAAATCGGAATGAAAAAAACATTCGTTTCCGGACTGGTATTATTTGTCATAGTATATACCGGAATGGCTTACGCTGACAGTCAAACATTATTTTTTATATTATTTTTTCTTTACGGAATATATGCAGCGGCTACCGAAGGAATTGCCAAAGCGTGGATTACAAATATATGTGAAAGGAAAGATACGGCAACAGCAATCGGAACATATACTGCTTTTCAAAGCTTAGCTGCATTAATCGCCAGCTCTGTGGCAGGATTAATATGGTTTTCCATAGGTTCTTCATTTACATTTCTGATTAGTGCAGCATTCACTGTTGTAGTGATTGTTTATGTTTCACGAATTGAAAATATTTCACATGGTTAAGATAGTTTAGCTTGAGCTGAAAAATATATTGTAAGCAAGTGGAAGCATATGGATCTATATTTCAAGAACGAAAAATGGTGCATTGAAAGATTTTGTAGTAAAAGTGCAGCCTGTCCGAAGGAAAAAATAAATAATTTATGGAACTCTTGTAAGATATGAATAGTTTTGCTTTTCAAATTCAATTTACATACTTTCTTAAGTGATAAAATCCTTTTCAAAATACTTTTCAATACTTCTGGTATCTGTTTTGATCCAGTCTAATTTCAGCTTTGCATTTACACAAATGCTCTGCAGCATGGATAAGATCAAAGCTGCCTGTGAGTGTGACCACCCATGCAAAGGATCACAGATATCATCAGAGGATTTAAATTGCTGTAAAATTTCAATTAAAGAAATTAGCAATACAAATATTCTTGAATTAAACAATTTATCTGTTAGTGCAGATTCAAAATATAAATTTATTAATAATTTTCTACCGGTTAGTTTCAGATACGAATCTGCTGTTTACTATAATTTAAATAAAAATCGTTTTATTCCTCCCCCGGACATACCCATATTACTTTCTCAAATTCTTATTTAGTTAATAACATTTTATCAGTTCGTCGTCAAGGTATTCACTTTGGCTGATAGTTTTTATTTTTTTAAAAAATAAAAATTTAAAATGAAATTAATCCTAATAAGTTTATTTATATTTCCCGGTCTTTGTTACGGTCAATCAGATTCAACTCAACATTATACCTTAAATTCAGGTCTGAATGATTTGATCAATTCAGCATTAGAGTCTAACTTAAATCTCGAGCCGGTAGAATATGAGAGGAAAATTTTATTATCCAAAATTGAACAGGTGAACAAACAACCGTCTCCAATGCTTCAGTTTATGATTGATTTTCTTCCTGTTAACCTGAGTAATGCCGGAAGATATATCCTTTCATATTCGCAGCCATTAAAATTATTTGGCAAGCTCGAAGCACAGGAAAACTTAACAAAACTAAGTGCTCATCGGCCGCTAATTACAAAGAAAGAATTAGAAAATGAATTAATAAGATCCGTCAAAGAAAATTATTTTATGCTTTCAATCAACGAACGCTTAACGGACTTCAATCAGGAGTTTCAGCAAATTCTGAGCAGCATTACAAAATCAATTGAAATAAAATATTCAACCGGCAAAGGAGATCAATATGAAATTATGAAAAGTAATAATGAATTTCAAAAATTATTGCTGGAAGAAATTGAATTAAGAAACAATAAGAGTATCTTAATTAATAATC